>JAAVIG010000232.1 GCA_014796735.1 Oscillospiraceae bacterium | reverse complement strand
TTTCCTTAGTTCTTCCTGCGTTCTTTCTTGCGTCACGGCATGCCTTGCAGCGCTGAGGCTCGTTTACGAAACCTTTTTCAGCGTAGAATTCCTGCTCACCTGCTGTGAATACAAATTCAGCTCCACAGTCCTTGCAAACAAGTGTTTTGTCTTCGTACATTTTTGTTATACCTCGCTTAATAATTTTCCGACCTCGGCCGGATTTGAACCGACACCTTTGATAAACAACGCTCTTCAACTTAAGCTACCCGGTCATATTAAGGAGCGTGATCTCCGAGGTTTACAATAAAAACACAGGCTTTTATCGGTAAACAGGATTCACTGCTCCGTATCTTTAAAGCAATTACGAAGCTTTGCCTTTGCCCTCGTAATCGCGTTATCAACCGATTTGGCTGAAATTCCCAGTTTTTCTGCGATCTGACTGTAACTGTACGCCGAAATGTACAGATAAAACACCTCGCGCTCTCTTTCGGAAAGCAGCTCGTCTACCTGCTTCAGCATTTCGTTATTTTGTTCTTTCAAAATTATCAAATCCTCTGTTCCGGGATTTCCGTCGCTTATTGCCTCAATAAATGATTCGTCAAGCGGCGTTACTAAAAGGGAATTAGCCGATCCCTTTGCTACTGCTGTTTTCATTTTGTTTGAAATACAGGTGGAAGCAAAGGCGGCAAAAGAACCTTTTTCAGGATTATATGACCTTATAGCGGACAGTAAACCCAAAAATCCTTCCGATACCAGATCGTCGCTTTCAACACACGGATTTTTAAAGCAACGAGCTTTTGCCTTGATCAAAGGCATATATCTGTATATCAGCAAAGCAGTGTATTTGTTATGCTCGGACGTTACGCCGTCCTGTTCCGCCTTGGCGGCGTCCAACAAAAGTTGTTCATCGGTCATTCCGATTCCCCTTCGGTAGTCTAAATTATATCATTAAAAGTATGCATAGTCAACTAAAATATTAAAGATTTTAAAATTTTGTTAGATTTATCACAAATTGTAATAAGAAAATTATGAATTTTTTCCCTTTATTTTGTGGATTATAACATTTAATACCAATCTAATTTTAAACTTACGTAATACCCACATTTTTAAAAGGGATCATTATCAGTATCGTTTATAGGCTTCTCTGCCCGTTTTAAAAAGATCACCGCCATGACAGTCCACGGTGACTATCAGGGGAAAATCTCGGATAAACAGTTTTTTTACGCTTTCACAGCCCAAATCTTCGAACGCTATGACCTCGCAGCTTTCGATACATCTGCATGCCAGAGCACCCGCTCCGCCTATCGCGCAAAAATATACCGCTTTATTTCTTACAATGGCATCAACAACGCTGTCGCTTCTTTCTCCCTTGCCGATGATCCCTTTTAATCCCATATCAAGCAGCTTGGGTGTGTAAGGATCCATTCTTCCCGAGGTGGTGGGACCGCAGGAGCCGATAACCATTCCTTCCTTTGTGCCGGTGGGTCCCGCGTAATATATGGCGGCATTTTCTATGGGAAACGGAAGCTCCTTTCCCTCTTTGATAAGCCCGGCAAAACGCTTGTGTGCGGCGTCTCTGCCCGTATAAATAAATCCGCTGAGCTCTACCTTGTCTCCCGCCCTTAATTCGGGAGCAAGTCGGGTAAGCTCCGATGTATCGGCTTTCATCTGATTTTGAACATTCCTTTCTTTCGAAGATAATCACTGTTTTGACTTTGGTCAAATATTAGTATTAAGCACTTAGGCAACGCCGCGCAAAAACGGGGAACTTAGCGCAGCGTTGCCTTATGATTTATTTACAGCATACCCGAGAAAGAAACGTCGGTGCTCATATCGTCCTCTTCGTCGTCGGGATCCGCGGCAAGGAAAGAGAAATCAAACAGATCTTCTTCTTTCTTGGTGTTTTTCGCGGCTTCCTTGGCTTTTTCGGTAAGCTCATCGGCGGATTCCATACCGAAGTCGATATTTCCCACTTCTATGCCCAGACCGTCGTTTCTGTCTCCATCATCGGAGGCGGTAACAAACAGATCCTGAAATTCTTCCAGTTCGGTGTTTTCTTTGTCCTTGATCATTTCTCCAAGGTCGCCGATATTTTCGTTGGGATTTATAACAATATCCGAAAGCAGGGTAGCGTCTAGATCCTCGCCTTTCATGATCTTAGGCTCACTGTCGGCAAAAATCAGATCATCTCCGTGCTCGATCTTATTTTCGGGCTCTGCCAACAGCTTTTCAAAGTCATCGTCGGCACCGACGGTATTGTCCGAAGGAGCCACAAGAAAGTCTGAAATGTCGTCGGCAAGCAGTGCGCTCAGATCATCGTCTATATCCATTTTGGGAGCGGCGGCAGCTTTTTTGGCTTTCGCGGCGGGTGAGGGAACGGCCGTAAGCTCAACCTCTGTGGGGTTGTCCTCCTCCATAAGCAATGAGCCGAGGTCGGAGTCTATCTCGTCCTTGGTAGCCGGCTGAGGCTGTAGCTTTGGCTCCTCGGCAAGCAGCTCGGAATCAATATCGTCCATTATGGGCTGAGGTATAGGCTCGGCCTTTTTGCTGACCGTCTTTGAAGCAGCGGTTGTCTTTTCGTGCTTCACGGGAACAGCTTCGGGTTCCTCCGATAAGGGCTCGGCAAGCAGACTGTCGTCGATTTCAATTTTAATTTCGGGAGCAGGGGTGCTGTTTTCGGTGACAGATACGGGCTGAGCTTCGACGACATTCAGATCGTCTGCCGCACTTAAATTGTCGTCCGATATATCCGCGACAAGTATATCGCTTTTGTTTTTCTTAGTTGCGGCAGCTTTTTCCGTATCGGAGGACGGCATAGAAACGGCTTCTTTTTCCTGCGCTTCGTTAATAGCCTCACCAAATTCACCTTTCCACCGCTGCTCCATTTCAACCAAGGTTTTTTCCACCGAGCTTGAAATGTTGCGCAGTTCTCGGGTAAACTGTATATACGCCTTTGCAGCGCGTGCGCTGACAACTGCGTCAGATTCGCTGTCAGAGGTGGCGGCCGCAAGCTGAGTGCGCAGCGACTCCACCTTATCCTTGTTTACTTTCAGCTCTTCTTCCAACTCATTAATGCGGTTTTGCTGCTGCTTTAGTATATTATTTCGCTCGTTAAGCTTTTCACCCCAGATTTTTTCGGTCTCCGCGCGTATTACCTCGCGCTCATGCTTTAGAACGTCGTTTGAAGCGGTAGGATTATCCAAAGCCTGGGCAAGCTTTTGCTCAAACTCTTCCTCCATATTCTTCATTTTTTTTCTGAGACCTGCGATGTACATATTTACATCGTTTTTATCAAAACCAAATGCAGCAGTTTTAAAACCGCCGTTGGATTCCGCGCCGGAGCCGGTGTTTGATTTTGTTGATGCCATAATTACCTCCAAGTATACTTTATCAATTTAATTATACCAATATAATGTCATAAATTCAATAGTGATATTTCCTAAAAAAACGGTTAAATTTTTTAAGAGGAAGTTTTTGACTTGTTTTAGCGACAAAGGCAAAGCTAAATACAGTGCTTTTGTTCGTTATATGACAAAAAAATAAAAAATTTTCAAAAAAGGCTTGTAACCAAATCAATTTTAGTGTATAATATAAACAAACAGTATCGGATATCAACGAAATTTCACACCTTGAAATTGTATTTCTTACTAATCCCTTTTTAAAATAGGGGATTGGTGTTTCGGGTGCAATCTCACTTTAGCCCGTGGGTGTATTGGTCGGGCTAAAATGGGATTGGTATCAAAACAGTTAGGAGGGAATATCATGCATGAAAAAACAATGACGTTTTCGGTTCGCGACGAGCGTGAATCCGAAATGAAAGAAATTCTTTGCACCGTTTACGAAGCCCTTAAGGAAAAGGGCTATAATCCGATAAATCAGTTGGTTGGATACATTCTTTCCGAGGATCCCACTTATATTACGACTTATAAAAACGCGCGCAGTCTTATAAGACATATTGACCGCGACGAGCTGCTGCAATCCTTGGTAAGAAATTATCTCGGTGAAGAATAACAAGATAAGTGTGCCCGAAAAGCCCCGTTTTATGGGGGTGCAGCGGGCGAAGTGACCGATCTGTCGGTCATTTTTTTTGCGGATTTGAAGAATTTTACAGCTTTAAAAAAGCATAATATGCGGATATTTCAGCAAAATACTTTCAGACAAGCTTTTGTAATGTACACTTGTTAAGCCAAAGCTGAAAGGATATGTTTTTATGAAAATCAAGGCTGTATTACTTTCTTTGATCATAGCGGGCGGTCTGGCACTTTCGGGCTGCACCGCAAGCGAAAATAATGATAACAATGACAACAATGACAACGGCGGCAATAACTCCGCCAACACTTCTGACAGTACTTTAAAAGACGGCATTCAGACTTTTCCTGATGAGGACGCGTTAAACGGTCTGAAAACCGCCGACGCGAGAGCCGAAAGAATAGGCGTAGCGGCGCTCGGCGGCTCGGACAACACTCTTATAGGCTGGGGCCTGGGACATGACAGGGACGGCATTGGCAGACCGATAGATGCGTTAAAGGCGCAGGAAAAGTACGGCGGACGTTCCGCGCTGTTTATTGACGATTCTGAAAGCAAAAATATTTATCTGACCTTTGACGAGGGCTACGAAAACGGCTATACCGGCGCGATCCTCGATACTCTTAAAAAAGCGGGGGTAAAGGCGACATTTTTTGTTACCTATGACTACTGCGTTTCCGCTCCCGATCTTGTGGAAAGAATGATAGCGGAGGGGCACACCGTGGGAAACCACAGTTATTCTCACCCAAGCTTTCCCTCATGCTCCGAAGCGGAGGTGACGGAGGAGGTCAAGATACTTCACGATTACGTAAAGGATAATTTCGGATATGAAATGACGCTTTTCCGTTTTCCGAAGGGAGAGTTCAGTGACAGAACGCTGTCACAGCTCGAAAGCATGGGCTACACAAGCGTTTTCTGGAGCTTTGCCTATCAGGATTGGAACGCCGATAAACAGCCATCTGCCGCGGAAGCTTTCGATATAATAACTTCTTCCACTCACAGCGGAGGAATATATCTTCTTCACGCTGTATCAAAGGCAAATTCCGACGCTCTGGGAGACGTTATAGATTATTGGAAAAGCAACGGATTTACAATAGGCGATATAAACGGCTTGACGGATTGAAGCGCGGCGGGAGCTAAAAAAATGAACGGCATTCAGTCCTCGGTATTTGCCGATAGAAAGGCTTTATAAGCATATATAATTTCAATTTCATGTTGATTTAAGATATAACAGAGGCTTAGAAAAATATGGAGGATAAGGCTTTGGACGGCACGGAAATATATGTCTCGGTCACTGAGGGTATAACCGAGGATCACATTAAGCTTGCTATGGACAGGCTTCCCGGATGGCGCAGAGAGTATGTTGAAAAAAGGGCTTTATCGGCAAGAATTGAAGGAACCTTTTCCTATTTGCTTCTTCAGAAGCTTACCCTTGAGCGGTTCGGTTTATCGGATACCGCTCGGTTTACATATGGAAAGTACGGAAAGCCTTATTATTCGGATATAGATGTTTTTTTCAGCATAAGCCACTGCAAAACGGCGGTGGCGGCGGCGGTATCGAAAAAGGAGATCGGCGTTGACATAATGGATGATCGGCGCGTAAACGAAAATATCGCTTTAAGGATATGCAGCGATCTTGAATTGGAGGAATTTCGGGAAGCAAAGGACAAACAGCGGTTTTTACTGAAGCTTTGGTGCAAAAAGGAAAGCATAGTGAAAAAAAGCGGATTGGGCTTTTCTCGGGGCTTTAAGACCGTGGAAACGGGAAAAAACCACTGTCGGATCTTCTCCGCTGACAAGTATACCGTATCCGCGGCGGTAGATCCCGGGGATACGGTAAATTTAACCGAAATATCTTTTACCGAGCTGATTTGTCGGTGATCGGTCCGTCCGCATAGTTTTGTTATTTGGCCGCCTTTTTGGTTTCCTCCGCGGTTTCCGCCGACAAGGACTCGCTCATAAAGTCGCGAAGCCTTAAATATGTTTCCTCGCTGATAACGTGTTCCACCTTGCAGGCGTCAATTTCCGCGGTGGTGGGGTTTACTCCCAGCTTTTTAATGAAGAATTCGCGTATGAGCAGATGACGGGCGTAAACCTCCTGAGCGCGCTTAAGTCCCGTTTTGGTGAGCTTTATCTGTCCGTCCGCCGCCATATTGATATATCCCAGCTCGCGGAGAATACTCATTCCTTTGCTGACGCTGGGCTTAGAGTACCCCATTTCCGTGGCTATATCAATTGACCTTACATAACCCGTGCGGTTATGCAAAATATATATGGTCTCCAAGTAGTCTTCGCCGGAACGCTGTATATCCATATTTATGATCCCCTCTATATTCGGTAAGCTTAGAACATGTTCCAATAGGATTGGCGCACGTCTTTTCGACGAAATTTTCCGTGCTCTGCGTCAGAAAAACTTGAAATACATCAAGTATTCCTGCGTTTTTCTTCCTTGATCACAAAAAAATTCGCTCGAAAATCCGCACACCACTCCTATTGGAACAAGTTCTTATACTAATATATAATTTTAACATATTTAATTAAATTTTGCAAGATTTTTTAACATTTTTTATAAATAAATTTATACAGAAGGGGAAATCATAATGGCAGAAGCTAAAACAAACGCTATGCGCATACTTGAACAAAACAAAATAAGCTATGAATCTCACAGCTATCCTCACGGAAAGGAACCGCCGGACGGCGAAACGGTGGCAAGGCTTCTGGGTCAGGCACCCGAGAGGGTGTTTAAGACACTTGTTACAAAGGGCGGTAACAATTACTATGTGTTTGTTCTTCCCGTTTTAAAGGAGCTGAATCTTAAAAAGGCGGCAAGGGCGG
>JAAVIG010000231.1 GCA_014796735.1 Oscillospiraceae bacterium | reverse complement strand
TTAGTTGCCTGCTTCTTTGTGAGTTGTAATCAATCACTTTTTGGGGCTTTGCCCCAAACCCCACTTCCTTTTTGCAGTGCAAAAAGGAAGCGAAAAAGACATTTGCGGCTTCGCCGCTTCTTATTTATTATTTATTATTATTTAATTTATATCAAAGCACCAACTTACCCAAATTCTGCTCCTTACGCCACTGAACAAACTCCTCATAAGTTCCCATACGATCATAACAGCCGTCCTCCGTAAGCTCTATGATCCTGTTGGCAACCGTCTGAACTATCTCATGGTCGTGCGAACAGAAAAGCACATTGCCCTTAAACTCGGAAAGCCCGTTGTTAACGGCGGTGATGCTTTCCAGATCAAGGTGGTTGGTGGGTTGATCCAGCATAAGCACATTGGATTTAAACAGCATCATTCTGCTGAACATACATCTTACCTTTTCGCCGCCCGACAGCACGTTAACGGGCTTGAACACATCATCTCCGCTGAACAGCATTCTGCCGAGAAATCCGCGGAGATAGGTCTCGGTGGTGTCCTCGCTGTACTGCCTTATCCAGTCGAGAATTGAAAGCTCGCAGCCGTTGAAGAAGTGATCCGAATCGACGGGAAAATAGCTTAAGGAAGTGGTGCTGCCCCACTTAAACGTACCCTCGTCGGGCTCCAGCTCACCCGCCAGAATTTTAAACAGAGTGGTAACGGCAATCTCACTTTCAGCCAAAAAAGCTATCTTATCGGTTCTGCCCAGTGTAAAGGAAACGTTGTTAAGCACCTTTACGCCGTCAACGGTCTTGGAAAGACCCTCTACCTGCAAAACGTCCTTGCCCACCTCCCTGTCGGGCTCAAAGCTGATAAAGGGGTAACGGCGGCTTGAAGCGGGCATCTCCTCAACGGTCAGCTTGTCAAGCAGCTTTCTTCTTGAAGTAGCTTGTCTTGACTTTGACTTGTTGGCGGAGAAACGCTGAATAAAGCTTTGCAGCTCCTTTATTTTTTCCTCGGTCTTCTTGTTCTGCTGCTTTATCATGCGCTGTATAAGCTGGCTGGACTCGTACCAGAATTCGTAGTTGCCCACGTACATCTTTATCTTGTTATAGTCAATATCAACGATATGAGTACAAACGTTGTTGAGAAAGTGACGGTCATGGGATACCACTATAACGGTGCCGAAGTATTCCGCAAGGAAGTCTTCAAGCCACGCCACCGCGTCTATATCCAAATGGTTGGTAGGCTCGTCCATAAGTATAATATCGGGATTCCCGAAAAGACACTGTGCCAGAAGCACCTTTACCTTGTCGTTACCCGAAAGGCTGCTCATCTGGCCGAAAAGAATATCCTCGGAAAGTCCCAAGCCCTGTATAAGCTTGGAGGCGTCGCTTTCGGCCTCCCAGCCGTTAAGCTCCGCAAACTCCCCCTCCAGAACCGAGGCTCTTTCTCCGTCCTCATCGGAAAAGTCCTCCTTTGCGTACAGCTCGTCCTTTTCCTTCATGATGTCATAAAGCCGCTTGTTGCCCATTATAACGGTGTCCTGCACGGTGTATTCGTCAAAAGCGAAGTGATCCTGCCTTAATACCGACATGCGAAGGTTTTTCGGGATATTGACCTCGCCCGTGGTGGGCTCCAGCTCACCGTTCAGAATCTTTAAAAAAGTGGATTTTCCCGCTCCGTTGGCGCCGATAACGCCGTAGCAGTTACCCGCCGTAAAAAGCAGATCAACGTCCTTAAACAGCGTTGCTCCTCCGAATTGCAGACTTACATTGGAAACAGTTATCATAATTTTATCCTTTCTGTATATCATCATAACAGGATTGAACACTGTTCAATCCATTGCAAAATCATAAACCAATACTGTTGTATCATACCATAAAAAAACCTGTAAAGTCAATGATAAAAGTTAATTATAAAAATCATAAAAAAAGACCTCTTTTGTATATTTTTAACATATATTTCCGTTTAATACTCGAAAGGAGACCTCGAACCAACCATTTTAACGTCAACTGACAAAAAGTCCGGCAAAAATAAATTTTTTTGTAAAAAACCATTGAAAAAAATAAACAAACATGTTAAAATTAATAATGAAAACGTTTGCAAAAATTTAATATTCGAGGATATATTTATGCGAAACAATTTAATGAAAATCATTACCGCCGCCGTTCTGGCCGGGACAATATCCGCCCTTGCTTCGGGCTGCTACTTTTTCCCCGACGAAGAGCCGCTGCTGGATCCTCCCACTCTTGATGTGGCGGACGTTGTCTACTATACTTACACCGTTGCAAGAAAGGACATAATGAGCCAGACCATACAAAGCGGATATTTGGTATCGGGCGTTCAGTCGGACTGCTTTTTCACCAAGTACACGGGGCAGCTCAAAAACATATACGTCAACCCCGGCGATTTTGTGGAGGAAGGTCAGCTTATTGCCGAAATGAACAACGGCGCCATCGAGCATCTTCTCAGGACGCAGGAATTAAAAGTCGAGCTGGCGCAGCTTAACTACAACAATACAGGCTCGGCGGCGGATAAGCTTCAGCTTGAAATAGAACAGAGCACGCTTCAGCAGTATCAGGACGAATACGACGGAGGACATGTATACGCTAACATGAGCGGACAGGTCTCCTTTGTCAAGACCCTGAATCCCGGCGATACCGTCGATCCCTACGATGTAATAGTTACAATAGTCGATCCCGAAAAGCTTTGCGTAAGAGCTACTGTGGAAAACGCGGGAGACTTTTCCGTTGACGACGTTGTTACCGTTGAAGTAAACGGCGATTATTACGACGGAATAGTTGTCCGCACTCCCAAAGAAGAGATCGCGGAGGGAGACAGCGAGGGCAACAAGGTTTATGTTGAATTTACGGGAGACGCACCTGGCTTCGGCTATCTGGGCTCTATCGGCAATATTACCAAAATAAAGGCAAAATCCGAAAACACATTAGTCATTCCCAAGCATGTTATAAAAACAGACGGCGACAGGACCTATGTTCAGGTGCTCCGCAACGATGAAAAGGTGGAAGCCGATATTGAAACGGGTATAAGCAACGCCGTGGAGATCGAAATCCTTTCGGGTCTTTCCGAGGGAGAAGAGGTAATAGTCAAGTAATTAATACTAATTTCCGATAAAATTATAGACAAATTTTGCTGTCGATCGGAAATTAGTGCTTAAGGTGTATAAAAGGAAGGACTGAAAACCTTGTTTACTATTTTGCTCAGAAAAATGAGAAATACCAAATGGATGGTTATGTGTCTGTTTTTGGGTTTCTTAATGGCGGCGGGAATGATGAGTACCGTGCCTATATATATGGACGCTTCCCTCCAGCGCGTTCTTATAAAGGAAATGGAGGAATACCAGCTTAACAGCGGCTATTATCCCGGAAGATACATAGTTTCCGCTTCCCTGCCCTACGGCGTTTCCGCTCAGAACCAGCTTCAGATATTGGACGAAGCTCCGCGGATGACCGACGATCAGGTGAAGCAGGTGGGAATACCCGTAGCCAACAACAAAACCGTAGTGTCCGACAATCTTTTGTACCTCGGAACGAGTACAAGCGCGTCGGGCTCCTCCGCAACAAGAGTAAGAGTTGCGGCCATGAGCGGCATAGAGGATCACATCACCATGCAGTCCGGCGAAATGTACAGCGAAAGCGGCATCGCCGAGGACGGCAGCTATCAGGTCATAGTTACCGAGAGCGCCGCAAGAACGCTGGGAATAGTATACGGCAATAAATACGAAATAAGACCCATGAACGCGGGACAGGAAAGCTTTTATGTTACCGTAACGGGTATTTTTATCCAATCCGACATGAACGACAGCTACTGGTCGGAGGATCTGCTGAATTACGTGGGAAGCATTTTTGTTCCCTTCTCACTTTATGATGACCTTATATCCGCGGGCAACTTAAATATCGTGGATATAAGCATAAACTATAACCTTGACTACCATTCCGTAAATATGAACGCTATCGGAAGCATTTCCGAGGAAATAAACGAGGATTTTAACTACTTCAATGACATGGGCTACACCCTTGAAATGGGAGCAAGCACCATACTGTCAAGCTATGTTGAAAGAGCCTCCACCCTTACCGTTATTTTATGGGCTATTCAGATACCCACAATGGTAATGCTCGCCTTCTACCTGTTTATGGTGTCTCAGCTCAATGTGGAGCAGGAAAGAAACGAGATAGCGGTGCTGAAATCAAGAGGCGCAAGCCCCTTGCAGATATTTTGGCTTTACTCCATGGAAGCGGGGCTGCTGGGCTTGGTCACCTTCGTTGTATCGCCCCTTATAGGCCTGCTGCTATGCCGTTTTCTCGGCGTCAGCGACGGATTTATGGAATTTGTCAACCGTACGGGAATAGCGGCGAAGCTGTCACTCACCGCCTTTATTTACGCTCTTATCGCGGTGGCGGTCTTCTTTGTGACTACCATGCTGCCTATAATCCCCGCGTCGAAAATTACTATCGTACAGTATAAGCAAAGCAAAACAAAGGTCAAAAAAACCGCCCTCTGGGAGCTTTGCGGAATAGATATAATCCTTATCGCACTTTCGATCGTCTTTTACTTTCTTTACACCAATTTAATAAACGAGGATATTGCCAACGGTACCTTTAACGCAACGGGACAGATCGATCCTCTTGTATTTGTTTTCTCCACCTGTCTTATCTTAGGCTTGGGGCTTTTGTTCGTGCGGCTGTACCCTTATATTCTGAAGCTTGTCTCGCTTATCGGCAGACCCTTCTGGAGTCCCTCACAGTATATGGCTCTTTCCACAGTTTCCTGCGCGGGCGGCAGCAAGGAACGCTTTTTGATGCTGTTCCTTATCCTTACCTTTGCCTGCGGACTGTTTTCCGCCAATACGGCGAGAGCCATAAACAACAACAAGGAAGACATGATATACTACAAAAACGGCGCGGATATTACCCTTATGGAATACTGGATGGAGCAAAGCTATACATCGGGAGATCAGGTAAGGAGCGTTTATACCGAGAGAGATTTTTCGAGATTTGAGCAGCTTGCGGGAGTTGAATCCGCCGCAAAGGTGCTTACCAACGAAAAGGCGAGAGGAGAAACCTCAAGAGGCAACGAGATTTCCAACCTTACGGTAATGGCGGTAGAGCCCGATAAATTTGCCAAAAC
>JAAVIG010000230.1 GCA_014796735.1 Oscillospiraceae bacterium | reverse complement strand
TTAGTTGCCTGCTTCTTTGTGAGTTGTAATCAATCACTTTTTGGGGCTTTGCCCCAAACCCCACTTCCTTTTTGCAGTGCAAAAAGGAAGCGAAAAAGACATTTGCGGCTTCGCCGCTTTTTTATTTTTTTATCTTAGTGCTTCAATCGGTCTTAACCTTGCCGCCTTAAGCGCGGGATAAACTCCAAACAGCGCCCCCATTGCCACCGCAAACACAAACGCCGCTATAACCGCGTTTACCGACACCGTAAAATCGACCCCTAAAATAAGGCACCCCACAGCGCATGTACCAAGCCCCGCGCCTATACCCAGCAGGCTTCCGAAAGCGGTAAGCAGAACGCTTTCAAGAAGGAACTCCAACATTATATCGCCGTTTCCCGCCCCTATGGATTTTTTTATACCTATTTCCCTTGTTCGCTCGCCGACGCTTACAAGCATTGTCGTCATCACGGTTATACCCGACACCACAAGGCTTATACCAGCGATAAGGGAAAGCACGGTGGTGATTATGCTTAAAATATCGGTAAGCTGCCCCTTCTGGCTTTGAAAATTGTTTATAACAAGTCCTCCGGGGCTGTCCTTAAGGTTGTTTACCTCCGTTGTGAGCGTTTTGGTAAGGTTTTCGTCCGCCTCGTCCTTTTCCAGTAAAAGCGCAATCTTATCAAAGGAGGTTTTCCCCACAATATCCTGCATTGTGCTGTACGGTACGTATACAAAATCGGGAATTATCCCCGACATAACGTTTTGCAGCCCCGTTATTCCCGATTTGGCGATACCCACTATTTCAAATTCGCAGTAGCTTCCGCCTAAAAGCAGACTTACCTTTTTTCCGACAATATTGCTTCTTCCGTAGCTTTCCTCGGCTATGACCTCGTCGATCACGCAGACGCGGCTGTGATTTTCCACGTCACGGTTGTCTATCAGTCTTCCGTGCACCGCCTTGATAGAGATAATATCCTTCGCGTCCTCGTCAACGCCCCACGCGTAGCAGGAAATGTATTCCCCCAATACCTTTGTTTTGCTCGTTGCGCCCATGAGAGGCATAGCCTTGTTTACTCCGTTAAGTTCTCCGAATCTGGTCACGTCCTCTCCGGTAAGGCTTGTTCCGTCTCCCGAATCGGCCGCCTCCACCATTGCGGAGTTTATTCCCATAGTCACCATGGCGGAATTTATCTCCTGCGATCCCACCGCGCCTATTCCCGATATTACCACCACCGCGAACACTCCCACCGCTACGCTGCACAGGGTAAGCAGCGAGCGGCTTTTTCCTCTTTTTATGCTCTTGAGCGCGGTTATTGCTTTGCTGCTGTTCATATTTTTATGTCCTTTCTTTTTTATGTCCTTTTCTTTGCTACACTACAATCCTGCCGTCCGAGATACGTATTTGTCTGTCCGCCGTCATTGCCGCCTTTTCGTCGTGGGTGATAAGCACCACGGTCTTGCCGAGACGGTTAAGCCCGTGGAGCATTTCCATAACGTCCGCTCCCGAACGGCTGTCTAAATTTCCGCAGGGCTCGTCCGCCAAGATCAGCGGAGCGTCCAAGGCAAAGGCTCTCGCAATGGCAACTCTCTGCTGCTGTCCCCCCGAAAGCTCGGCGGGCAGGTGATCGGCTCTTTTGCTCAGCCCCACCGCTTCAAGGGCGTCCTCTACCGTTTGCTTTCGTGTGATCGGATCGATTTTTCGGTATATAAGCGGTAATTCCACATTTTCCGCGGCGGTAAGCGAGGGAATAAGGTTAAAACCCTGAAATACAAAGCTTATTTTCCTGCTTCTTATCCTGCTGAGCTCTGCGGATTTCAGGAGTGAAATATCCGCGCCGTCAAGGCAGTATTTTCCCTCGGTGGGAATATCGAGACAGCCTATGATATTCATCAGGGTGGTTTTTCCCGAACCCGACGCGCCCACTATTGAGATAAATTCCCCGTCCCTTATTTCCAAGGACACCTTGTCCAGCGCTCTGACGGATACGCCGCCGTCTGTGGAATAGACCTTAGTCAGATTCTCCGTTTTTATCATTGTGCTTACCGTCCTTTCTTTCGTCAAAGTAAACGCAGGGCGAGGAGATCACGTCGGTGATCCTTCCGTACTCGTCCAGACAGCAGTATCCGTCCTTTTGATGCTTGCAGTTTTCGCTGCACAATATTAAGTTCATTTTATATGCTCCTTTCCTTAAGACAGCACCGCGCAATTAGCGGCTCACGCCTTTGCCGCCCGCTTGCTTGCATATTTCCCGTCATATCGCACAAATTCTCCTTGACGGGCGACAGCCCGTCTGCGTCAAATTTGTACAATCTGACGGAAAATCTGACTGCGCAATCGAACGACAATAATTGTGCGTTGCTGCCTTAATAATAATCCGCAAAATCCGTTTCCGGTTTACACAGATTTTTTCAGAAATATTTTGTACATCAATTTCATGTTTATACCAAAAATCACCTTTAAAGCTGTACAAAAAATCGGAAAAAACGGAGGTAAATTTTAACGTATAACCCAAAGTAATTTTGGTAAAATATTAGGGCGTAAAAAAGAGCATTAAAAAGAAAGGAAGCGGTTAAAATGGAAAAGAACAAAAAAGCGGCAGGTATATTTAAAACCGTTATTATTGCCGTGCTGATGTTTTCGGCGGGTTATATCGCCTTTGCCGTACCCGAAGCGGCGGAAACGTTTATGCCCGTGGTCAGTGCCATAAGAGTTGAGCCCTGCGAGTATAAGCCCTATGTTACCGCAAAGGGTACTATTGTAAGGCTGAGGGACGAATTTTATGCGGTGGCGGCGGTGAATGAGGCGGACATCTCACAGGTCGAAGCGGGACAGAGAGCGGAGCTGTCGGGGGCGGCGTTTCCCGACGGAAACTATTTCGGGAGCGTCAGCAATATTTCCGATACGGCTTATTCCTTGGCTGTAAGCGCGCTTTCCGCCGCCGAGACGGTGGTGGACGTGACTGTGCTGATCGAGGAGGGTGACACGGCAAAGCTGCGTTCGGGGTACTCGGTGACGGTACAGCTTAAAACGGGTGACGAGCGGATTTTGAATATGCTGCCTTATTCGGCGATATGTCAGGACGATAAAGGTGAATATGTCTATGTTTTGCAGAATAATACGGCGGTAAGGCGAGATATAGTTACGGGAATGGAGTTATCGGACAAGACCGAGATAGTTTCGGGCGTAGGCGTGGAGGACTTGGTGCTTACCGACCCCGATCTGGTTTACGACGGAGGGAGAGTAAGAGTTAGCGCGGGGTTAAAGTAAAATAATTGCGCATAGCAATACTATACGGAAAAAAGCGGCTGTAAAAATATCAACAAAATAAAACCCGTCAAAACCTTATTTCACCTTGGTTTTGACGGGTTACAATTTTATTTTTTTACAGCCTGATATAAATTTCCGAATATTCAAATATTAAACTTTTTGCCGTACAATTATTTAAAGGACGCCGAAATAATATCTCCTTCACTCAATCCTGCCGTTATTATCGTATACCCGTTGATAGTACCTCCCGTAACAACTGGCGTTTGTATACGCTGTCCGTTATTCACGATATAAACATAAGCGTTTTCCCGCCTTGATACTGCTCCCATGGGAACGGCAAGCACGTTGTTCATTTTTCTTGTAGTCACGTTGACCGTAGCCCAGCCCGCAACCACGGCATTTGGGGTATCTTCAAGCAGAGCGGTCAACACCTCGGGCTCAAACCCGATGATAACATTTTTGCTGCTGTCGGCGGCGACAGGCCCCGATTTGGGCGCCTCAAAAAACATATTTTCTTTTGTATATTTTAAGTCGAACTTATAAGCGCCGCTTTCGGGAACGCTTATTACCGTGCCCTCATAGTCGTTGCCCGTCAGGTTAACGGAAACCTTTGCGCCTAATTTAAATTTGCTCTCTTCTCCCTTTTTGACGCTTTCGGACAGATAAACGCAGATCTCATCGGGGTGGGCGACCGAACAAATGTAGGTTCCTTCTTCTATCTCCTGTCCCTCGGTAAGATTGGCGGCGTCCGATATAACGCAGTCATAGGGCGCTCTTATCGTGTAGCAGTCTATTTGATACTGCACGGCGTCCAACACCGATTTTTCGTATTCGTATTCAAGCCTTGCCGCCTCAGTGCCGGAAGAGAGATAGCGTTCATAAGCCGCCTGTGTCATTATATCCTGTCTGCGGTAGGCGTAGTCCAGCGCGGAGCTGTCTATTACCGCTATAACGTCCCCCTCTTTAAGCTCCTGATATTTGGAAAGGTTGTAGGACACCAAGTTTCCGCTTGCGGCGGCGGACAGAGCGTCCGAAAAAGTATAGCCGATAAACGCGCCGATCTTCTCACCCGAGGAAAGATCCATGCGTGTTACCTCCACGGTGGTGTAATCTTCGTTTTGCGAACCCTCATAAATCGGAATATCTATCTCGCCCTCCGTTTGAGATACGGCGGAACAGGAGGTCAGCGACAAAGACAGCAGCGATGCCGCCGTTATTATTCTTACGAGGCCCTTTTTCATCTTTAAAATCATTCCTTCCTATGACGGTTATACTCGCCGCTGCAATAAAATGTGCAAAGAATGCCGAGCAGAAATTTTATGTGTTGAGGCGGAGGACGCAGCCTTGCTGTCGCAAGGCAAGGACGACAACGAAAACACATGGAATTTATGCCGACAGGATTTGTGTGTTTTGTTGCAGCTGCGAGTATTAACAAGAAAGTCTTTTAATTGCTTCTAAGCACATTCTTCCGTTGTGATACGGACATTTCCACGGGTCAACGGCAGCCTTGAAGCTTGCGGGAACACCGTTTTCGTCTACCTGGGAGTACCATTCGCCGCCCTGCCGCTTATCGATAATGCTTTCCTTTATATAATCCCACACCGACTCCGCGATTTTTTTGTACTCGGGGTTACCGTACCTTTCGTAAGCGTTCAGAAAGCCCACAACGCTTTCCGCCTGTACCCACCAGATACGCCATGTGTTTATTTTATCGTTTTCCCGTTCGTTTAAGATCGAACCGTCTTTAAAAGCTATCTTGGCGATATTGGCGGCGATCCTTTTATTCATTTCGGAGATCCTTTCGGTAATTTCGGTGTCTCCTATAATATCACAGGCTCTGTCCAACAGCCACGTTGCCTCAATATCGTGACCATAGGAATGAATATCTCCGATAACCTTCATGTTTTTATCGAAAAATACCAAAAGCTTGGAGCCGTCCTTGTCGTAAATTTTATCGTAAGTCAGCTCAAGCTGAAATTTAAGCCTTTCAAGCACTTTTTCGTTTTTGCTGACGCGGTACAATTCGGTATACGCCTCGATCAGGTGCAAAACGGTATTCATTGTTTTGTCCGCCATCAAGCCGTTTTCGGAAAGCGCATCGTTCTCGATAAGCTTAAATTCCTTGCTCTGCGCTTCGAGATACGCCACCTCGTCAACGCATCTGCTTTCTATCGTTTCAAACACGCTCATAGCCAGATCAAGAGCTTCTTTATCCTTTGAAGCGTCAAAGTAGCTTGACATGGCGTAAACAAAAAACGCCTGACAGTATGTATGCTTCATGGAGTCGTTAACGGAGCCGTCAGCGTTCATCAGCCAGTACACACCGCCGTTTTCCTTGTCAACACAGTATTTTTTCAAAAACTCAAAGCAATGCGCGGCCTTTTCCAAATACTCCTTTTTGCCCAGCACCAGATAGCAGTTAGAATAAAACCAAAGTATTCTCGAATGTAGGATAACACCCTTTGGCGCGTTTTTGTCCAATGTCAGGTCATAATCCATAAAACCGTAAAAACCGCCCCTTTCGTGATCGCAAAGATCGTTCCAAAAGGGTATGATGTGGTTTTCAAGCTCGTTTTGTATCTCCGTTTTCAGCATTTTAACAGCTCCCTTAATAAGTCAGTTAAAGATTTTGTTCATTACAAGTCCCGTTGTAAGCTTGGGATAGAAATAGGTGGACTTCTGCGGCATTTTATCGCCCGCCGCCGCAACCTGTCCGATCTCCTCGACCCTTGTGGGATTAAGCAGGAAGCAGCAGTTTGCTCTTTTCCCGTCTACCGCCGCCAACGCTTCGTCCGCGCTTCTTGTATAAGTAAGATTTATCTGATTCGCCATATTTTCCTTGTCAATGCCGAAAATCCTTTCAAGAACAAGGGTGTGAAGAATACTTACGTCAAGCTGCCTTAACGCCTTGCAGCCGCCCGGGAGAAGATCATCCATAACGGAAATGTCACGAAGCTTAAGCAGCGTGTAATTGTTGTCTCCCGTAAACAAAACGAAGGCTTTTTCCCCGTTTTTATAGGCTTCCTCAAGTCCGATCTCGCCCTTTTCCCTGTTAAGATAAGGCGTTACCTCAAAATATTCCCTGCATTTTTCACAGACCGCGTTATAGTCAAATTCGGGCAGGTCTCTTACTATTCTGTGAGTAGGGAACACCACAAGCCCGCTGTTTTCCATATTTACCAGCATCATTGTAACGTAGTCGCTTGTGCCTGTTTCGTCAAGATTATCATTGACATATTTCTGATAGTTTAAGGCGGTTTCGTAACGGTGATGTCCGTCCGCTATATATAATTTTTTATCCGCCATTTTTTCGGTTATTTTGTTTATGGTATTGGTATCGGTAAGCCTCCACATACGGTGAATAACATTGTCATCATCGGTGAACTCGCTGTCGGGAGCCCCCTTTGAAGCGCTGTCGATAAGGCCGAATACCGAGTTGTCCTCGTCCGTGTATAACGAATATATCTGACTGAAATTACAGCCGGTTGCTTTCATTAAATTAAAGCGGTCAACCTTTGCTTTTGACAGAGTCTCCTCATGGGGAAGTATAATCCCCTTGCTGAAAGGCTCAAGCTTTACCAGAGAAACAAAGCCCTTGACCTTATGGCAGCCGCCGAGAGCGGAAAATTCCATTTCGTAAATATACAGACCGTCTTTTTCGTCCCGCTTTAATATTTCCTCTTTTAACCAGCCGCGCAAGGCGGAAGCCGCTTCACGGTAGGGGGTCATATCCTCGCTGCCGCCGATAACGGGTAATTCCAGACGAATAAGGTTATTTTCGTTTTTATTGATAAGCGCCGCCCTTTGCTCCTCGCCGATAATATCGTAGGGAGGACAGCAAAGGGCTTTTATATCCCCCGCCTTTTCGGTGTAGCGAAGTCCCTTAAAGGGTCTTATTTCTGCCATGTTATAGTCCTTTCTTTTGTAAAGCAGTCTTTATTTTTTATCAATAATCAGACTGTATACCGTCGTTTTGTTCCGCGCTCGGATTTTCACCGACATTCAAAGCCTCGTCGGTGCTTGAAACAGCTCCTTCGGTGACACCCTCGGTGGAGAGCTCCTCGCCCGTGTTATGTTCCAAACGGTCAAAAATCTCCTCCATCTGGCCTTCCTCTATTTTAACCACGGTTTCCCACACTTTTTTCATCGCAAACAGGTTTGCGTAATGCCAGCGCACGGTATCTAACAGGCTTTCATCAAAACCCTTTGCTTTTTCATCGGCTTTCTCCTCATCGTCATCGATGAGGCCGGCCGCTTTCAGCTTGAGATAAACAGGATCGTGATCTTTTTCATCTTTGGGAGTGGTAATTTTATCTACTTCCAGCGTATAGGGATTGAATTTGATTATCTGTTCACTGCCTTTGGTTTTTATATGCATAGTCTTTGTGCAGTTTTCAAGCATGCCCATATCCTCGGCGGCAAAGGAGGCTGCCGAGTTTCTTTTCGGAGCGTAAACGCTTTGCGTGCCGGTTTGTGCGTATGTAGAGCCGATATTCATGTTGATCCCCCAGTCAAATTAAATTTTAAAAGGCCTTACCCGAGAATTTCTGCCCGATTTTCTACGCAACGGTTTCTTCGCCGGTGTTATTCTCGCCTTTGCCGTCCGCGATACTGTCGAGTATTTCCTCTAATTCTTCCTTGGGAGTTAATTCGGAAGCCGATTCATCATCGGGAATCAAAATAGAGGTCTCCGTATTTTCCCCGTTCTCCTCTTCTGAATCACCCGCTGCGCCCAATTCGGCAATATCGGCGTCATCGGTCTCCTTATCGGTATCTCCGCCGCCTATTACCCCCGCTGCGGTCAAATTGGAGATAATAATCTCCATTATCCCCTGAATATCCGCACGAGGGTCTGCGTCGGATATATAACGTCCATAATCCGCGTATGCCTGCTTGTTCTTCAAGTGTTCAATAGACTCTTGCACTCTTTCGGGGTCGTCGCTTTCCAAAGCGAAAACCGCGTATCTTATAAATGAAGCGAAATCGTCCGCCAAACGCAAAACCGCGTTATCGTCGTCAAACAGCGTTGTCCACTCGCTGCCGTCAACGGCTCTTTCTTTTCTGTACGCCCCCGTGACCTCTCCGCTGTCGGGATTTACCCAAATAAGGTCGGCGGAAGCGGTGCCGCTTCCCCTGTAGCTGTCGATCTGACCCTGCAAGGCTTCGGAAAAAGACCTGCCCTCCGCCAGTGCCCGCAGAATATTGTCCATAAGCCGAGGAAGCTCGCCGGCGCCTATCGGAACACAGATAGAACCCGATTCCGCACTTATGCCGCTAAAAATTTCCTTGCTTTTTTCGGCGTATTCGTCATAGGTCAAGGTGCTTTTTTCTTCCTCCGTAAAGGCGTAAAGGTAAGCCGAGGATTTTACGTACATATCGCCGAATTGCTCTTCCTTGTCTTTTTCTTCCTCAATGGAGAAAGGAACATTGTCTGCGATTCGAGAGTAAAATTTTTCAATGTCCGTGTTGCTTTCGTTATCCTTGCCGCCGTCCGTTATATCCTTGATCTCCTCCGAAGCGCTTGGGGGCTGAGCGTTTATTATATCGGCCATATTCAGTCCGAGTATGGTATCATATAAGCCTTTGGAATAACTCAGCAGGTTTATTGTCGTCCCATTTCCCCAAGTCATGTCACTGCACGCTTCGTTGGTGTACAGATACATGGAAAATGTAAGTTCTTCGTCGTTGGTTTTGGCGACGTTTCCGCTGAGATCTCCATTATATGCGCTCAGATCGATGATGCCGGAATAGTTGTTTACGGCTTGCGCACCGGTAGATAATAATAAATCCATTATGATACCTCTCTGTTATTCTTGTTTATTCGTCTGCTCCGCAGCACTTCTTATACTTTTTGCCGCTTCCGCAGGGACATGGATCGTTTCTTCCCACCTTTTTGGAGGAAGGAGTTTTAACTGGAGCTGCGGGAGATGTTGGAGGAGTGGGAGCGGGCTTTAACACCTGCTGGCGCTGAGGGGGCTCTTCCTTGCGCACCTTGACGGTCAGTATCATTCTGACGGTATCCTCGCGTATGGAAGCGATCATGTCGTCAAACATCGCGAAGCCCTCAAGCCTGTACTCTACCACAGGATCCTTCTGTCCCATGGAACGAAGGTAAATACCCTTTTTAAGATCGTCCATAGCGTCGATATGGTTCATCCACTTCATATCAACGTTTTTAAGCAGTACTACGCGCTCCACCTCTCTCATTATCTGAGGCGTGATCTCCTGCTCCTTTGCTTCGTACAGCTCCATGATGCGGTTTTGGAGGAATTCCTCAACCTTTTCCTTTTCAAGCTCCTCTCTTTCGCTCTTGGTGTAGCGCAGGTCCTCGGGAGTGGTGACAAAGCCCATTAAGCTGTCGCGAAGTCCCTCAATGTTCCAATCCTCCGGCAGGTCGCCCTGACAGAACTGGTTAACGGTCTCGGTGATATATTCCTTCATCATGGACTTGATGCTTCCGCTCACGTCCTCGCCGTTAAGCACCTTTGCGCGCTGAGAGTAAATGGTAGCTCTCTGCTGAGACATAACGTCGTCGAAATCAAGCACGTTCTTACGTATAGAATAGTTTCTGCCCTCGATTTTTCTTTGAGAGGACTCAATGGTTCTGGTAAGCACCTTGTTTTCGATGGGCATATCCTCGTCGATTCGCAGGGTTTCCATCATTGCCTGAATACGGTCGCCGCCGAAAATTCTCATAAGATCGTCTTCCATTGAGATAAAGAAGCAGCTTTCGCCGGGATCTCCCTGACGTCCCGCACGGCCTCTGAGCTGGTTGTCGATACGTCTCGATTCGTGGCGCTCCGTACCTAAAATGTACAAGCCGCCCGCATTGCGTACCTCCTCCGCCTCGGGAGCGATCTCCTCCTTGAATTTATCGTTAAGCTCTTTAAACAAGCGTCTCGCTTCGATAATATTTTCGTCGTCGGTCTCCGAGAAGCCGGTAGCCTCGTTTATCAACTCGTCGTCTATCTCCATTTTGCGCATCTTGGCCTTTGCCAGATACTCGGGGTTGCCTCCCAACATAATATCGGTACCGCGTCCCGCCATGTTGGTGGCGATAGTGACCGCGCCCTTTTTACCCGCCTGCGCTACTATCTCCGCTTCTCTCTCGTGATTCTTGGCGTTCAATACCTCGTGCTTTATGCCCGTTCTCTTTAACATCTTGGACAAAAGCTCGGATTTCTCGATCGAAATGGTACCCACAAGCACGGGCTGACCCTTTTCGTGACAAGCCTTTATCTGCTCGATAACGGCGTTGAACTTGCCGTTTTCGGTCTTGTACACCTGATCCTGATGATCCTCTCTTATTACGGGTTTATTGGTGGGAACCTCGATAACGTCCAGCTTATAAATGCCCCTGAACTCGTCCTCCTCGGTCATTGCGGTACCCGTCATACCGGAAAGCTTATCGTAAAGGCGGAAGAAATTCTGGAAGGTAATGGTGGCAAGGGTCTTGCTCTCATTCTTTACCTTTACGCCCTCTTTTGCCTCTATCGCCTGATGCAGTCCCTCGTTAAAGCGTCTGCCGAACATCAGACGTCCCGTAAACTCGTCAACGATAATGATCTCGTCGTCCTTTACAACATAGTCAACGTCAAGGTGCATTATTCCGTGCGCCTTTATTGCCTGATTTATGTGGTGGAGCAAGGTAAGGTTGTCGGGATCCATAAGATTTTCAACGCCGAAATGCTGCTCCGCCTTTTTAACGCCTCTCGGGAGCAGCGTTGCGCTTTTCGCCTTTTCGTCTATAAGGTAATCTCCGTCGTAATCGTCTTGATTTTCCTTTGAATCGGTCTCCACCATTGTGTAGCTCTTTAATCCCGCTGCGAATTTATCCGCCTTTTCGTAAAGGTCGGTGGACTTGTCTCCGGGGCCCGAAATAATAAGAGGGGTACGCGCTTCGTCTATCAGGATCGAGTCGACCTCGTCCACGATGGCGAAGTTATGCTCGCGCTGAACCAAGTCCTGTTTTCTTACCACCATGTTGTCGCGGAGGTAGTCAAAGCCGAATTCGTTGTTTGTGCCGTAGGTTATATCGCTGTTATAAGCCCTTCTGCGCTCATCGTTGTTTTTTCCGTGTACTATAAGTCCCACGGTAAGACCTAAAAATCTGTGTACCCGTCCTATCTGCTCGCTGTCGCGCTTTGCAAGATAATCGTTGACGGTAACAACATGCACGCCCTTTCCCGACAGCGCGTTCAGATAAGAGGGAAGAGCAGCAACAAAGGTTTTGCCTTCGCCTGTCTTCATTTCGGCGATACGTCCCTGATGTAAAACGATACCGCCCAATATCTGCACGGGATAGGGTTTTATTGCAATAACGCGCCACATTGCTTCTCTGCACACCGCGAACGCGTCAGGCAGCAGATCGTCAAGAGTTTCGCCCTTGGCAAGTCTTTCCTTTAAAACAGCGGTCTGTTCCTGTAATTCCTTATCGCTCATGGCGGCGTACTTAGGCTCCAGATCCAAAGTAGCCTGCTTTTTAGCTTCTATTCTTTTAAGCTCCTTTTCGGAGTAGCTTCCGAAAATCTTATCCATTAAGCCCATTTGTTTTTTTCCTTCCTTTTGCGGGTTTTATTTTTGTGGGTTTTATCGGCATATGATAAATATTCTGTTTTATTATACACCCTTTAAGTAAAAATGTCAAATGTTTGTTCAGGAAAAGTTTGGAAGTTTGAAAAAGTTTAGAGTTTGGAGATTTTTCTTTAAACAGCCATTGACATTTTGCCGCAATAATGATAAAATATTTAGTGTATGTAAATTAATTAAAATAAATATACATATCCTTCTTAATGAAAGGAGCGTGTCTATGCCTACCGAAACGATCAAATGTCCCGCCTGCGGAGAAGAGGTTACCCAGGAGATGGAAAACTGTCCCTCATGCGGCGCGCCGACAAGCGTGCTTTTTGACAACGATATTTCGGGCGCACCCATAGATAACAGTGCCGCCATTGATGCAATGCTTCGTTCCGCCTCTCAGTTTATTGAGGAAAGCGAATCGCTGGGGCTGGACGAAATGGATATTTTCGACGAAGACGAAGAAGAAGAGGAAGAAGAGACTGTATTTAAAAAGGTAACTCTCAGAGAGCTGCCCCCCGAGCTGTCCGAAGAGCAGAAAGACGGCATACAGTCCGGCGGGATCATTAACCTATCCTCTAACGGCGAAGCTTCGGAAAACAAGTCCGTTCAGGTCCCCGACTACACGCCTGCACCTCCGAAAGCGGGCGGTTCTCTCCCTGACGATCTTCCAGACTTTTCTTCTGCGTCACAGCCCTCAAACAACGGCATTGTGGATCAGACACCGAATGAAAACACAAGACAAGCCGAACAGACCCCGGCTTCCGCACCGGCACCCGTTCCAATGTCCGAGCCTGTGCCCGCCCCGGTTGCGGAGCCTGAGGAAGAGAAGAAAAGCAAAAAAGAAAAAAAGAGCAGAAAAGACCCAAAGGGCAAAAAGAACAGTAAGGACGAGCCTACGCTGTACGAGGTGGACGAACACGGCAATCCCGTTAAGGATAAACCCAAAAAAGAAAAGCGCGTCAAGGAAAAAAAGCCCAAAGCCGAAAAAGATAAAAAACAAAAAGGCGGCGGATCTCCTTTAACTGTTGTAATTGCCGCAGTTATCGCGCTTGCGGTGGGACTTGGCGGAGGATATTTCGGAAAAATGTTTATTTTCCCCGATCTTCCCGTTCCGGAGTGCCAATCCTTTGCGCAGAGATCGGTAGACGCGGTCGTAACAAGGGCGATCCCGAGCGGTATGCAGATCTACATAGCGGAGGCTTACGTAAATGACGGAGCGTATTCTTCTCAGTGTATTTTCAGAGCCTTTACCCAAAGCGGCGACGATGTTGCTTCCCGTTGGTTCAGAGTTAAGGTGAATCACGACAACGAAAGCAAGATCGAAGTATTTCTGGAGCTTAACAGCGATGAGTACGAGCGTCTGAGAAATTCCGAAAACAGTGAGGAAAGAGGAAGAGCCGCGGTACTCAAAAGCAATCAGAACGAGCTGGAACGCTGCATAAAGGAGGCAAATGCCGGAAATGGCTGGAGCAGCGCGAATATCTCGCTCTTAAACAACAGTCTGCATCCTTATGAGGAGACTGCTCAGACGGAAGCCTCAAAAGAAAGCGCCGATGCTCCGCATGCGGAGGAATAGGAATATGTTCCGAACAACTCGGCAAATTACAAACATTCGGGTATATTTTGCCCGACAGTATAATAACATTATAAAAAAAATAAAACGGAAATGGGAAAATGGAAAATATTTATTTTGAACATTGGGTCTTTATGTTTTTTATATTCACTTTTATAGGGTGGATACACGAAACAACGGTAGAATCGCTTTATCACAGGAAATTTGTAAACAGAGGCTCGCTTAGAGGGCCCTATATTCCGATTTACGGCTTTGGCGGCTGTATTATCATTCTTTGCTCCTACCCTTTCAGGGCAAACGGATTTTTCGTATTTCTTGCGGGAATGATCGGCTGTACGATATTGGAGTATTTTACGGGCTATCTTATGGAAAAGCTTTTTAAAAGACAATTCTGGGATTACAGTATGCTTAAGCTGGTGTACAAAAACCGCATAAGTCTTGTAAGCTCGCTTTGTTGGGGATTTTTGTCGCTTTTTATGATCTATATGCTTTTCCCGTTTATGAAGTTTTTGGGATATAAAGTCGGAAGTACGTTTATGATATTTTTCGACTGCGTGATGATGATAGTATTTGCCGTTGATATACTGCTGATCGTTAAAAGCAGCATGAAGTGGAAGGAAATAAGAAGCAAGCTCACCCCCGAGCAGATCAGACATGCCTTTGCCGAAAAGAAAATGAGGCTGGGACGTATATTCGGACACTTCACAGCCGTGCTGAACCGTGGCAATGAGGAATGTGAGCTTGAGGAAACAGTTCCGGAAAACGGAGAAAACAGATCCTAACTCTTTGGGGCATACCTGAAAACCCCTTATACAGATACCGTAAACCCAAAACATACAACCATTATCGGGAGGAATCACCCTGTATGAATATAGATTCTTTATTTAAAGAATATGCAAAATCCATTCTGAAGGACGAAAAAATGCTGTCCTCCGCCGAAAACATACAGCACGGCACGGTAAGCGTGTTAACGCACAGCATTATGGTCGCAAAATACGCCTTTTACTTAAATTGTATATTTAATCTGGGCTGCGACGCCAAGGCTCTTGTCAGAGGCGCGCTGCTTCACGATTTTTTCCTGTACGACTGGCATGACATACCCGAAGACATTGCAAAGCAGGGACTTCACGGCTTTAATCACCCTATGGTGGCGGCGGGAAACGCCCGTAAGGTCTTTCACATCACGCCTAAGGAATACAGCATAATAGTTACCCATATGTGGCCGCTGACCTTTACAAGAGTTCCGTTTAACCGTGAGGGCTGGCTGGTTTGTATGGTGGATAAGTACTGCTCCGTTCTTGAAACGCTGCATATCGAGCCTTACAGCAACAAAGGCGTGCAAAAAAAGTTTTTGAGCGGTAAGGTAAAGACCGCGTAACATTAAAAATTTGTTGAAATAATATTATAACCAAAAACGGGCGTTCCTTTTGCGGAAGCCCGTTTT
>JAAVIG010000229.1 GCA_014796735.1 Oscillospiraceae bacterium | reverse complement strand
CTGCTCTACCAACTGAGCTACAGGAGCTTGTTTACACAGAAAATCAATGTGTTCAATTGTGCAAGCCTTTCGGACTCACCTTTATATCGCCGCTTGGCGACCCGGATGGGGTTCGAACCCACGACCTCTAGCGTGACAGGCTAGCGTTCTAACCAGCTGAACTACCGGGCCAATTGGTGGGAGCTACAGGGCTCGAACCTGTGACCCTCTGCTTGTAAGGCAGATGCTCTCCCAGCTGAGCTAAGCTCCCGACAACGTTAATATTATACAAGATTAAATCGTATTTGTCAATATCTTTTTTGAAATTTTTATAGTTTTGTAAAAAGTTACAAATAATGTAAATAAAATTGAAGTTTTTGCACAAATAATAAATCGGAATATTGACGACAGATTTGCTAACAATATAGTTAAACCCTCGATAAAATCGAATTTTAGCTTATAATAGAAAGGAATGATTAAAAATGATGGATAAAATCGCGCTGTGGATATTGCTTATTGGCGGTCTTAACTGGGGCTTGATGGGAATTTTCCATTTTGACCTTATAGCGTGGGCCTTCGGAGGTAATGACAGCATAATAAGCCGTATTCTCTATATCGTGGTCGCTTTGGCGGCAGTATGGTGTATATCGCTGTTCTTCCGCAAAAACGAGCTTATAGGTGAGGGAACGGACGTAAGAGAAAGCCGCTATTAAGCTTATTATCCCGCTAATAACAAACGGTCTGCCGTATTCAAATCGGTAGACCGTTTGTTTTGAGATTTTTAATTTTCACATAGGCTTCAGCGTGCCGCTAAAGCCTTACGGAAATTTCCTTGCCGCTTTTTATGTACTGTCTGTAAGCAACTCCCGCCATATCCATCATTTTCTTTGCGGCAATGGTGCTTTCGGTGCCACTGTACTTATCGTCCAAATACACTACCTCTCTTATTCCCGACTGAATGATCGCTTTTGTACATTCATTGCAGGGAAAAAGGGTAGTGTAAACAGTAGTGCCCTTCAAAGAACCGCCGTCGTGGTTCAGTATCGCGTTAAGCTCCGCGTGGCAGACAAATGCGTACTTGCTTTCCAAGATGCCGCCCTCGCGGCCCCAAGGCATCTCATCGTCGCTGCATCCGATAGGCATACCGTTGTAGCCCACCGAAAGTATTTTTCTGTCGCGGCTTACGATACACGCGCCAACTTGTGTAGAGTTATCCTTGCTTCTCTCGGCGGACAAGATCGCAATTCCCATAAAGTATTCTTCCCATGAAATGTAATCGGAACGTTTCATTGTAAATCCTTTTCCTTTCTGCCGTCTTGCGGTTATGTTTTTTTGGAACATTTTTCTGCGGTAAACAATGAGCTTGGGTTGTTCCAACACAATAATATTTTAAAATATTATATCACGCTTTTTGCCTGCATGTCAAGCTTTTTCCTGCTATTTACCTTAATCAGGGCAGCACCCTTTTCCATTATCAAAAAAAATGTCCCAATTGTCTGTTTTGCTTTTCACAAGAGCTTTTGTAGACGTCCATAATTCAACGTCCCCCGCTTTTAACGGAGGACGTTTGCCTGTGCTGTTTATTGCCTGAATGTATAGCACTCAGCTTTTAATCTCAACCTCGTAGCTCCTCATCCAATACTCCAGCTGTATCATATATGCGAACATCTGCGGTGTTGCCATAAGCTGACCGTACCAGTTTTTGCTGAACGCCTTTCCCTCGGTTCTCTCTATTTCCAGAAGCTTTTCCCTGTCCATTATCTCAAACAGACGACAGTCCGATTTTTTCAGCAGTTCGCCGAATTTTTGAAGCATTAGCTTTGTGTAATCGGGATTATGGGTTTTGGGATAGGGCGATTTTTTGCGCCACGCCACGTCCTTCGGAAGAATTTTTTCGGAAGCAAGGCGCACTATGCCTTTTTCACGCCCGTCGTAAAATTTGATCTCGGGAGGGATATTGTAGGCGTACTGGGCGATACGGTGATCGCAGAACGGCACTCTTACCTCCAGGCCGTGCGCCATGGAGCAGCGATCCTTTCTGGTAAGGAGAGTTTGCATAAACCAATAAAAGTTAAGCATAAACATTTCGCGCATTTTACGCTGCTCGGGGGTATCGGTATCCAGGCAGGAAGCCCTTGACGCTGTCTGCTTTGCAAGTTCTTCCGTATATTCCACAGGGGAAACATCGCGGCAAAGGTCGGAACGGATAAGATCGTACCTTTCCTCGGTGGCACCTGCCCAAGGGAATCCGGGACGGCCTAACATTTCCTTGTTGGAGTACCACGGGTAGCCGCCGAAAATTTCATTTAAACACGCATTATAACAATCGTTTTTACACTTATTCTTTGGGCAGCTTAGGATAGAGCAGCAACGTAAAATCATCGGCGGAGACTCCTTTAAAAGCCCCGCTTTTTTCTTTTGAATAAACACCGCCCGCTATAATTGCCTTAAGCATTTCGTTTTTTGCCGCCGCCGAATCAAGAGTGTTATACACTTCCAAAAGATGCTTGATCTTCGGTACAAAATTTTCTTTTTGCAGTTTTTCCTCGGCCGACGTCTGTTTGCTTTCCAAAATCAACCTGTATTCTTTTTTAGCTTCTTCAAGACGTTTGGAAACGGAAGCGGAGCGGGCGGAAAACTGTTCGGGCGTATATATCTTTTGTTCCAAAAGATCATACATATTGTCCAGCTGATTTTCAAGAGTATTGATTTTCTTTTTTGTCAGCTCCATTGTTTTTTCGAGTATCTCACTGCCGGAATTTGAGTTAATATCTCTGTCTCTCTCTTTCCACTTTAATTTGTATTCATCAACCCAATCCGCAAGGATAGCCAGCACCTTTTTTTCCACAAGCGGAAACGGCGATGAAACATTGCCGCAATATCGGTAATGACAGACAAGGTAAGGCGGTTTCTCGGGTGTTGAAGCACCTCGCAGGGTCATTTTATGCCCGCATTTTGCGCAAACGATAAGTCCGGCAAGTGGAGATTTGATTTCTTTTTTATATCCAACGGGAGGCGCGGGTGCGGATTTCAGTATTTCCTGCGCCCTGTCAAAAATGTCCTGAGAAATAATGGCCTGATGCAGACCGTCAGACAATATGCAGTTTTCGTCCAAGCTTATGGGACGGCTTTTGGTTATTTTACCGTCAGCCGTGGTTTTCTTTACCTTTCGATAACCCCAGCGAATTTTTCCCTTATATACGGGGTTTGTTATTATATCCCGCAAAGCTTCCTTTCCCCAGTATTCATGGCGGTACGGCCTTACACCAAGGTCGTTCAGCTTTCTTGCGATTCCTCCCAGACCAAGCTTTTTTCCGTCAAAGCCGTTAATATACCAGTCAAATATGTTCTTTATTATCTGTGCCTGTTCGGGAATAATTTGCAGGGTATAGCCCTTGTCGTTGGGGATTTTTACTTTTTCATAGCCGTAAGGGGCGATGCTTGCTATGTACTTGCCCTCTCTTGCCGCCGCTGCTCTGCCGCTTTGCAGACGGCGGTTTATTGTTTTATACTCCCTCCGCGACATAAACAATCCGAATTCAAAATACTCCTCGTCAAATTCATTGTTAGGGTCGTATGTTTTTGAGGGGGTTATTATTTTGGTATCGGAAAGCTTGAACGTCTGAGCTACGATACCTTGGTCAATCGTGTCACCGCGCGCAAGCCGTTCCACTTCAATCACAAGCACCCCATTGTATAATCCTTGTTCGGTGTCGGTCAAAAGCTGCTGCATTTGCGGACGGGCGGCTATACTTTCACCGGACACTATTTCTTCATAGATTTTTGTTATTTGAAGCTTGTTCTTTTCCGCATAATCAAGGAGTATTCGTTTGTGCCTTGCAAGGGTCTCTCCTTCGCCGTGAGATTCCGCTTCGGCGTCCTTGCGGGATTTGCGGAGGTAAATTGCATAATTGGGCATGGTAACTCCTTTCTTTTTAAAATCTTTCGGTGTTTGCCGAAGGATTATTTTTTATATATTCATTTATGTGAACCGGTTAAGCTTGCGGATGAAAATGCGGAAGTTTACTATGATGATGAAATTAAGCAACTGTACAAACCGCCCCCTCATAAAATGTATAAAAAAAGAAAAGAGGTAAATTTCATGGGAAGAAAAGTTGAACCGCCGAAAATCGGTCATATCGTAAAAGAGTGGTACGATGGCAACACCCACTGTATCATATGCGACGATTATTGCCGAAATACAACACCCGAAGAAGCAGAAGCTATCCTTGACCGTATCGCCGATATTGCCTACCCGAATTTGTACGCTCAGGAAATGAGGCGCAGAAAAGCGGAAGAGGAATCCAAGGCAAAAATCAAAGCTTAACGATAAGCAAAGGGACGTTTAAAGAACGGACAAGCAGTGAAAAAATTTTCGGACAAACAGTATCAGACATTGTTTTTTACTTGTAATTTGGATAATTCTTTTCTGATTAATCTTAAAAGCTGTTCTTTCTCATTATCGGAAACCCATTCCGTCAATCTTGCCGTAGCCACGGGAAGAAGCCATTGCTCAAAATCCCCGTCCGAAATCCCGCTGAGGTGCTTATATTCGCCGATATAAATTTTTCCTATATATCTTTCAAAAAAATGAGCTAATTTTTTAACGACCCAATTTGCGTGCTGCAGTTCTCCATATTGAAGCAGCAGATAGGTTCGAGCCGCATCAGCATTCGGATTCCCGCTGCAAGCCGTCATCCAGTCTATAATAATGGGCTCATTACTACTTTGCATTATAATATTTCCCGGGTGAAAATCAAAATGCAGGAGTGCATTTCCGTCGGGAAGATTTTGTAAATAGTGGGTTATTCTGCCTTTTTCTTCTTCGCTTAATATCGACACATTATTTATTTCCATACTAAGCTTACTCTTAACGGAAGAATTTAATTCCAATTCGGTTTTATGTAATTCAAAGTGAATATGCGCCAACAGTTTAGAATACCGTTTAACATTAAATATATTCCTAAGCATCTTATTTATCATATCGGTTCCGATGACTTTTTCATAAACAATTCCGTATCTTCCCCTGTATCTGATTATTTCATATACCTTAGGCACGTTATGAAGCTTTAACTGAATAGATTTAACTTTCTCATATTCTGCTACGATTGGCTCAGTTGGCAAATTTTCTCTGAATAATTTAAGAATTTTATTATTATCATACAGATACACTTCCGCTGTATTCCCTTGAGCAATCAATTTAAATTCTGTATTATTTTCAATGCTCTCTATATTTTCCAATGACATACCCATTCTCCTGTCTATGTAAATGAATACTCACACTCTGCTTGTCCCTTGTGATAAGTACATTCGATTATTTCGGCAGGACGCATTTTTTCAATATACGTCAAGCACCGAAAAGCCATTCCGTGACCGACAAAAATAACCTTGCCATAATCCGAATACTTGTCCGCCACACGTCTCATTCTTTTCCTCATATGACTGAGAGATTCCCATCTGAATTTCTCGCCCGGCGGATACTCACCCTTAAATTCATTAAATTCTCTCGCAAGGGCAAAGCTTTCCTCCGATGTTTCATATTTATTGTTCTCATCAGGTATCCATTCATGTAAATCAATCTCAACTTCAACCGATATTCCTGTTTCCTTTGAAATAATTTGAGCCGTCTGCAAGGCTCTTGTGTACGGAGACGATACAATAATTTCCGCGTCTTTAAGGCGAATATCTTTTGCTGTTATTTAAGCCTGCTGCTTTCCTGCTTCGGATAAAGGCGCAAAATCTCTGCCAAATCCCCAAAATCCGTTTTCAAGCATATAATCATAAACCGGCTCTCCATGCCTTATTAAATAAAATAATGCCATGTTATTAAATCTCCCTTACAAATTTCTCTTGATTATTGTTTTTTATGAATTCAGACAATTCCATTTAATAATCAGATTATCATATATTTGATTTAGACGACTGATTATCGTTTCATTTACGTCAATCCTTTTATCACCGAATTGCATTCCCCGTTCACCCATAAAATCCACACAGAAAAGCAAGGAATAATATATAAATGCTTTCCTTTCTGCTTGTTTTATATCCATTTCTTCTAAAAGGTAATCCACATAATTTGTATCATAATCCATATTAAGCAATGCAACATTTGATAGTGCAACATATGTTAATTTATCACCAATTCCAATCCAATCCACATCAATAATTCCGGATACCTTTCCATTTTCAATCAATAAATTTTTTGTACTTATATCGTCTAAATATGCTACGGGCTTAATCTGATTAAAATAATCCTGAAGTATTTCACTCATTTTATATAACTGTTCTATTTTATCAATATCAAAATAGCCATTATTTTCAATTCTTTCTTTTGCCCGTTCTAACGTATATTGTATAAATGAATACCAATACCAATTATCCTCCACATCTTCTAATTCAATTGTGGAAACCGTGTTTTGTATTTTAACGACTTCTCCGGCAATTATACGTTTTTCATCATTACTCAGTGTTGGATATACGATTCCCAAGTCCTGACCACTTAAATACGATAGTATTATATAATTGTAATTTTTATATTTGCCGTCTGCAATTATTTCAGGTACGGGAATATTTATTTCCTTTAATCGCTTTAACCAGTGTATGGTATTTTTATAAGCGCCATCTTCAT
>JAAVIG010000228.1 GCA_014796735.1 Oscillospiraceae bacterium | reverse complement strand
CACCGACTTTCAAAGCGGGGAAAAGGGGGTGTGAGGGGGATAAGGAAAGGATTCTTAAGGTGAAACCTAAGGGGGAGAGAGGGGGAAAATCCCCGCTTTGATGGGTTTGCAGTTTCCCCCTCTCGCCCCCTTTGGTGTCACCTTAAGCCCCGCGGGAGGCGCACTGCACTCGCTTCCGAGTTAAAAGAAAACATTACATAAAACGCAGCTTTACAAGAACGGTAAGGCGGCAGTTTTCCATAAAAGCATAGCACTATATAAAGCGCAGTTTTAAAAATTAAGAAAATACCGTTTTGTTGCAAATAAAACGATCACAGCCCAAAACGCAGTTTTAAAAAAAGGCATTTCGCCGACTGAGAAAAAGGACAACACCACCATGAACAACTTCACCCAAATAAAACAACAATGCATCGACAACTTCTTCTCCCGCACCAACTCCAGACAGCGCGAAGCGATCTATCAGCTTGACGGCGCGGTTCTGATCATAGCGGGCGCGGGCAGCGGCAAAACCACCGTCCTGTGCAACCGCATAGCAAACATGCTCCTGTTCGGCAAAAGCTACAACACCGAATTTAACCGCGACTTTTCCGAGGAGGACGAAGCCTTTCTTTTAAGCTACGCCGACGGCAAAGAAGAAAACACCCCCGAAAACATTTCCCGCCTGTCGAATCTTCTCGGCTTTCAGCGTGCCGCACCGTGGAGAATAATGGCTGTCACCTTTACCAACAAAGCGGCGGGAGAATTAAGGGAAAGATTGCAGCGCATGAACGCGGGCGGCGCGGATGTCTTCGCGGGCACCTTCCATTCCGCATGCGTAAGAATGTTAAGACGGGGCATAGAGGAATTGGGCTATAAAAGCTCCTTTACTATCTACGACACCGACGACAGCCTGCGCGTTATAAAGGACGTAATGAAATACCTTAACATATCCGACAAGGCGTTCAGTCCAAAGGAATTCCAGTCAAAGATCAGCCGTGCCAAGGACAAGCTTATCACCCCCGAGCGCTTCCCTGTAACGGGCGAGGGCGGAAGAGCAGACTTTAAACTCGAAAAGGCGAGAGATATTTACGCCGAGTATCAGAAACGTCTCAAAGCCGCCAACGCCCTTGACTTTGACGATATAATAATGAAAACCGTGCAGCTTCTGGAAACCAGCCCCGCTGTTCTGGAGCGCTGGCAGAACAGCTTTGATTACATAATGGTGGACGAGTATCAGGACACCAACACCGCCCAGTATAAGTTAGTGTCGCTTCTGGCGGCGGGAAGCGGAAATCTGTGCGTGGTAGGCGACGAGGATCAAAGTATTTACCGTTTCAGGGGCGCCACCATTGAAAATATTTTAAGCTTTGAAAAGGAATTTGACGCAAAGGTAATAAAATTGGAGCAAAACTACCGCTCCACCGAAACCATACTTGACGCCGCAAACGCGGTTATAGGAAACAACACCCAAAGAAAAGGAAAAAATCTCTGGAGCGATCTGGGCGAGGGGGATAAAATAAGCTTGAACACCTTCCAGAACGAGACGGAGGAAGCCAACTTTGTTGCGGAAAAGGTGTTGGAGCTTAAAAAAGACGGCGGAAGCTTTAACGGGTGCGCAGTTTTGTACCGCACCAACGCCCAGTCCCGCAATATAGAATTGTCCCTTGGCAAAAGCGGCGTACCTTACCGCATAATCGGCGGCACAAAGTTCTATGAGCGCAAGGAGATCAAGGATATGATCGCCTACATGAGCGTTATAAACAACCCCGCCGACACGGTAAGATTAAACCGTATTATCAACGAGCCGAAAAGAGGCATAGGCGAAGCCACACAGGCGGAAATTTACCGTATAGCCGACGGCTTGGGAATAACCCCCGTTGAGGTCATGGAGCGTTCAAGCGAGTTTGCCGGGCTGGAGAAAAAAACAAAGGTGCTTGAACCTATGGGAAGAATGTTCCGCGAGCTGGGGGAAAGCGAGGACAGACCCCTTGACGGAATAATCGACGATATTTTAACGGTAACAGGCTACGAAGCAATGCTGAAAATGCAGGGCGACGAGGGCGCGGCAAGGCTTGAGAACATCAAGGAGCTGAAATCGGGCGCGATCACCTTTATGCAGGAAAACGAGGAACACAGCCTGTCGGATTACCTTGAAAATATCGCGCTTATAACCGATCTGGACAACTATGAAGCGGACGAGGACAAGGTCATTCTTATGACCATGCACGGAGCTAAGGGCTTGGAGTTTGAAAACGTGTTTTTGGTGGGAGCGGAGGAAAATATCTTCCCGTCTTATCGTTCGCAGCTTGACAGCAATGAGATAGAGGAGGAAAGAAGACTTGCCTATGTAGCTATCACAAGGGCAAAGAAGCGGCTTTACATCTCTCACGCAAAACAAAGACTGCTGTTCGGCTCAACTCAAAGGAATAAGGTGTCGCGGTTTGTTAACGAGATCCCTCTTAAATATATGGAATTAAACGATCACACGAGTGTGGCGTCCGCGAACGTACAGAAAACGCAGAGACCCGTAAAAGTGGGATATTTGCAGCAGGAAGCCCGTCACGCACAGGTGGAAAAAATGGCCGCCCGTATCGCTTCGGCGAATGCGGAAAGCTTTACCGCGGGAGACAGGATACATCATAAGGTGTTTGGCGACGGTACCGTTATTTCGGCTAAGCCTATGGGGAACGATAATTTGCTGGAGATCGCTTTTGATACGGCGGGAACTAAAAAGATAATGGCGAACTTTGCCAAGGTGGAAAAAATATAGTGCTATAGACAGATCAAAGAGTGAGGGAATTTATTGCTTATGGATACTGAAGAACTTGAACGAAAGGAAAAAATGCTGAAGCTTAGAAATGAACTGCTTGCTGTTGAAGAAGACCGATTGAACGGAAAAAAGGATATACCGTTGATGAAGTTGTTGAATCCTTGAATAAAATAATTGAAAATGCGCGGAATAATGGGGCCTCGGTATAAATAGAATACTATTTCTTCAACCTAAGTCTGTTACCGTTTTGTAACCAAATTGTTACCCTTTTGTAATTGTATTCGGCAAGAATACATGATATACTAAGGTATCGTTAACGATACCGCTACACCGCAAAAGGAGGTAACAGCATTTATGAAAAATAAAAAATTCGCAGCTTTGTTTTTGACGGCAATTACCGCTTTGAATTTCACCGCCTGCAATCAAATATCTTCCGTTGACATGACAAAGGATTTCACCCCCGAGCAGATGCGGGGAAAGGCGGCGGACGACGCTTTTATCTCCTCGCAGCTTGAATTTTCCTTAAGGCTGTTTAAGGAGGAATATAAACAAAACAGCGGCAATCTGCTTATTTCCCCCTTATCCCTGACCTGCGCCCTTGCATTGACCGCAAACGGCGCAGAGGGAGAAACGCTGGAACAAATAGAAAGCATAATGGGCGGTCTGCCCCTGTCGGAGCTTAACGAGTACTTATACACCTACCGCAGCTCTCTTTCCTCGGGCGAGGGCTTCAAGCTTCATTCCGCAAATTCAATCTGGTTCAAGGACGAGGAAAAAATAACTTTCAGGAACGAATTTTTACAAACCGACGTCAATTACTTCAGCTCGGAAATATACAAAGCCGACTTTGACGCCTCCACGGCGGCAGATATTAACAATTGGGCAAACAAAAACACCGGCGGCATGATTAAAAAAGCGGTAGACAAAATAGACCCCGAGGCGGTCATGTATCTTATAAACGCCCTTGCCTTTGACGCGGAATGGGCGAAAATCTATGAAAAAAGCAATATCAAAGAGGGAAGCTTTACTGCGGAAAACGGAGAAAAGCGCGAAGCCGAGATGATGTATTCGGAGGAAAGCGTTTATCTGGAGGACGAAAACGCGATCGGCTTTATGAAGAGGTACAAAGGCGGGAAATACAGCTTTGCCGCCCTGCTCCCAAACGAAGGAACAACGATTTCGGAGTACTTGGATTTACTTTCGGCGGAAAGTCTGCAAGAGCTGTTAAAGGATTTCCGGTACTGTGAGGTCACTGCCGCCGTGCCTAAATTCAAGTACGAGTGCGATTTTTCCCTTTCAGATACCTTAAAGTCATTTGGCGTGACCGACGCCTTTGACCGATTCACAGCCGATTTTTCAAAAATGGCTGAGATAAACGTGCCGAATTACAATCTTTATATAAACGACGTTTTGCAAAAAAACTTTATAGAGGTAAACGAAAAGGGCACAAAGGCGGGAGCGGTGACCTCGTTTCATATGAATCTGGGCTGCACCTCGGCGGGTCCCCCCGAAAAAAGAGTGATACTTGACAGACCCTTTGTTTATATGATAGTGGATAATGAAAATTACCTTCCGATTTTTATGGGAGCGTTAACGGACATAAATTAAAGATAACCGAATTTGTCCCCGAGCGACAATACGGATATAAACGGGAAAGGAGCTTGCGTAAAGTGAAAAAGAAAAAAAAATCGGCGATCGCTCTTTCCGCTCTGATCGCTTTATCCTGCACAGGCGGTATGGGAGTAAGCGCGGAGAACGCAGTTAAAACAAGCGCGGCTAAGGAGGCGGGCACGGTGAATAAAAGCATAAGCACATCTTCCAAAAAGGAAACGGACGAAAAGATAAAGGAAAGCTTTGTTTCCTCGCAGCTTGAATTTTCTCTTAATATGTTCAAAAAAAGCTTTGCCGCCGGCAAAGGCGAAAATATGCTGGTCTCCCCCCTGTCCGCCGTTCCTGCCCTGACAATGGCGGCAAACGGCGCGGATAAGGAGACCCTTTCCGAAATGGAAAAGGTATTGGGCGGGGAACTGAGCATAGAGGAGCTTAACCGGCAGCTTTCCGAATACCTGAACGGTCTTTGGTCGGGCGAGAAGTGCAGGCTTCATATGGCGGATTCCATATGGATAAAAAACGTAAAGGACTTGGTCGTTAATCTGAGCTTTATAAAAACCAATCACGATTACTACGACGCGCAGATACACAAGGCTCCCTTTAACGCGGAAACCGTTAAGGATATTAACGATTGGGTAAAGGACAACACCGGCGGAATGATCAAAAAGGTGATAAACACCATAGACGCAGACGCCGTCATGTATCTGATAAACGCCCTTGCCTTTGACGCGGAATGGAACAGGCCATATTCCACAGACGACATTTCCGACGGCATTTTCACCGCTTCGGACGGCAGCAGGCAGAAGGCCGAAATGATGCGCTCGGAGGAAAGAGTCTACCTCAGCGACGGTAAGGCGGTGGGCTTTATGAAACCGTATAAAGGGGGGAAATACAGCTTTGCGGCTATACTCCCCGATAAAAATATAACCTTGGAGGAATATGTAAATTCCCTTACCGCCGAGGGACTTCAAAAGCTGCTCACCAAATACACATTGGGCTTTGTGGATACAAAAACGCCGAAATTCGAATACGATTACGATATACGCTTAGACGGCATTTTAAAGGAAATGGGCATGACCTCCGCCTTTGACGGTGACAAAGCCGATTTTTCCGAAATGGGAAAAATGAAAAACGGAAACTTATATATAGGAAGCGTTATTCAGAAGACCTTTATCAAGGTTGATGAAAAAGGCACAAAGGCGGGAGCGGCAACAGTAATTGCAGCGGAAAACGCCGTAATTTCCGTTCCCAAAGTCAAAACGCAGGTTTATCTGGACAGACCCTTTGTTTATATGATAGTGGATAACGAAAATTATCTTCCGATTTTTATGGGAGTATTAAGAAGTTTATAAAAAACAAAAACGAAAGGACAAAAAATGAAACCTACCACTCCGTTTAAAGCGACAAAAACAATATATCTGATCATCTCCGCCGCCTTTTGCATTATCGGTTTGATATTTATAATACACCCTGCGTTTTCCGCCGCAGTTATCGGCACCCTCTGCGGCATTTTCCTTATAGTGTTCGGCGCGGTAAAGATCGTTGGCTATTTTTCAAGGGACGCGTTCCGTTTAGCGTTTCAGTTCGATCTGGCATTGGGAATACTTCTTCTTGCCCTCGGCGTTATCATAATAATCAGACCCGACGGCATGATGAATCTTCTTTGTATCGCTCTCGGAATCTCGGTGCTTATCGACGGTTTGTTCAAAATACAAACGGCAATCGACTCAAAACGCTTCGGGCTCCCCCGTTGGTGGCTGATAATGATTTTTGCCATACTTACCTGTATTCACGGAACGATGCTTGTTTTCAGGCCTGCCGAAAGTGCGGCAATATTAACGGTAATCCTCGGTATGTCTCTTTTATCCGAGGGAATATTAAACTTAATTACGGTACTTACGGCCGTAAAGACCGTAAACGATCAGAGACCCAACATAATAGAAACGGAAGCAATTGTGGAAGACATAACAAAAGGACAAACAGGAGGGAAAGAAGCTGAATAAAATTTTTATCGGAGGGCTTTCATAACAAATGCCCTGTCCGCCGTTGGAGATAACAATACTGCTCTGTTTTCTTATTACGCTGCTTGGTATGAGTCAACTTAAAATCCGCTCTCCGAATTGTGCAACACTACTGAAAAAATTTACATCTCTTGACCAATTTTGTAAAATATTGTATACTATATATTAACGAATCAAAAAAGAGAGGGAAACCTATGTTTGGTACAGACAGCTTAAAATGGAAAGAAGTATTCGGAGTGGCATGGAAAAAAATTGCGGAGGTATGTCCCGAAATCGGAGGTTTTATTATTTTCCATGAAACAGGCGAGGTAGTAATGGACGAAAACGCCAAAGCCTTGGCAAACATAGACAAATCCCCAGAATACAACCGCATGCTCAGCTTTTTAAGCAAGCTTCCTATGCGCCTTGAAGGCGGTGCGAAGCTTATGACGCAAATACTCGAATACAACGATCAATACACCGCGGGTATCCTTAAGCGGCAGGTATCCTTTTCCGAATTGAAAAAAAGCTCGATACTTCCCCTGTGCGACGTTTCGCGGCTGATAATAGAAATCACCAAAAACAAGACCTCCTCGCTGTTGGCACTGATAAAGCTTGAAATGTCGGGTGTCAATTTGCTGTCTGAATATCAAATGTTCGAGGCTCTTACCGAAATTATCAGAACAACACCGGACAACACGCTGCTGTCGGCTCATTCACCAAACTGTTTTTGGCTTTACATACCCGACTTTTGTTCCGACCCCGTAAAGTACCTTTCGGAAATTCAAAAAGCCGTTAAAGCACACTCTTTGGCAAAAAACGAAGGCAACGATATGACCGCGCGCCGATACATAGGCTTTTCTGCCGGCATATGCGCACACGAAGCCTCTACGGTGCAAAAAATGAGTACGGCGGAATTCGCGCTTTTTGAAGCGGAGCTTAAGGGTGCGGAAAGCATTGTAAGCTATTCGGACGAGAAATACGAGAGCGGCAAGGGCGAATATGAAAAAATGAGCCGTTTCATGCGGCTTATAAACGATAATTTGTTTATGTATCATTTCCAGCCGATTGTCAGCGCGAGAGACGGAGAGATAATCGCGTATGAAATGCTTATGAGAAGCGACAGCAGTATAAACATGAATCCTCTTGAAATATTGGACTGCGCGGAAAAAGCAAGGCGGCTTTACGATATTGAAAAGGCTACCATGAAAAACGCCCTTTCAATAATCGGAAAAAATCAGGATATGCTTAAGGACCGAAAGCTGTTTGTCAATTCGATCACCGCCCATATGCTCACCGATAACGATTGGAACCTTCTTGAAGGCGAGTATGGCGAGCTTATGGAAAAAATGGTCATCGAGTTCACGGAGCAGACCGAGATAGACGATCAAAGCATAAATACCATACGCGCCCGAATGGAACGAAGAAATATAAAGCTTGCTATCGACGACTACGGAACGGGCTATTCAAACACCTCAAACCTTATCAGATACAATCCCGATTACGTAAAGATAGACCGTATGCTTATCGACGGAATAAATTCCAAGCCGAAGGTACGCAAGCTCGTTGCGGGAATTGTGGAATTTATTCATGAAAACGGTTATCAGGCACTTGCAGAGGGCGTTGAGACCTATGACGAGCTGAAAACCGTAATACAATTGGGCTGCGACCTTATTCAAGGCTATTATGTTTCCAAGCCCAAGCCCGTAATGCTTTTAAATACCGCCGAAAATATCTGCAAGGAGATCACGGATATTAACCTTGAAAATTTCGGAAGCATTGTCATGACCTACACTCCGGAAGAGGGAGAAGAAGTCGATCTGTGCCGCATAGCAACGGACGGATACAGCTCGGTGATGATAGACAAGGAAAATGTTACGCTCAGGGGCAGTGCCGATGTAAGCCTTGAGATCACCGTGCTGGTAAAGAACGGAACAAAAACCGCGCTTACCCTTGACAACGCGTATTTAAAAACCTCAAAGGAGCCTCCCATTATCGATATAGGGGATAATTGCGAGGTCTGCCTGACGGTAAACGGCAAAAACATTTTAGAGGGCAGAGGAATATATGTACCCCGGACATCCGATCTTCACATAGCGGGCGGCGGCGATCTGAAAATAATTTCCAATATGAATGACTGCTACGCGATAGGTACGAATATAAACAACAATCCGGGAAATATTTTTATAGAATTGATCGGGAAGCTTTTCGTGGAAGCCAACGGCGATACTGCGATCGGTATCGGCGGAGGTAAAAACGAATCTTCTAATGTTATAGTAATCACGAGCGGAGAAATTTCGGTTGTATGCAGCGGAAAATACTGTCTCGGAATCGGAATTACCGATGGCAACAGTATTGTAGACATAGAAAACTGCTGCTGCAATATTAAAATTACCGCTCCCGACATAGTGGGTATAGGTTCGTTTAAGAACAAAACGGATATGCAAATGAAGAATTTCAGGCTGACGGAGGAGCTGAGCGGTATCAACATCGCAGGAGTAGGAACAATATCCGAGGGCACGGGAAAGATCATCATTTCCGACGGCACCGTTGAGAACGTTCTTAAGGGGCGTACGGTAAACGGCATAGGCACTCGAAACGGAAACATAAACTGCCGCGTGCTTAATTCGTCTTTGTCTCTTTACTGCGAATGCGCTTCCGTCTCGGGCGTCGGCGATATGTATGGCAGCGGGGACGTCTTTTTGGAGGAAACATGTCTTGATTTTGAATTTCAGACGGGCGACGGCTTTGCTTACGGAAGCCGTACGGGACAGCTGAAGTGTATCAAAATCGATGAAAAAATCAATATCAACGCTTAAACAAAAAAGGAATATATTTATGAAATATAAACTACTAAAGCGCATATTGAGCATATCCGCCGCTGCGGCCGTATGTATGCTTTCGGCTTCTTCAATGTTTGTTTCGGCTGACGAAGTCGCATCCGAAACCGCGAAGTTTTTGAAAAGCATGGGTACAGGTTGGAATTTAGGAAACACCTTTGATTCTGCCGGCGACTACACACGAGGCTGGCAGCCGAATGAAACCGGCTGGGGAAATCCCACGCCTACCAAAGAGCTGATCGAGGCAGTACATGCTGCAGGGTTTCAAACCATAAGAATTCCGGTGTCGTGGCATGACCATGCCGATGTCAATGATAATTATAAAATTGACCCGTCGTGGATGAAAAAAGTAAAAGATACTGTTGATCATGCCTACAATGAGGGTATGTATGTAATTATCAATATACATCATGACAATATGGGAGTAAATGATTCCTTTGCCGAGGAAGGAGGATTTTATCCCAACAGTGAAAGAAAAGACGAATCGATCAAATATCTTACTTCAATATGGAAACAGATCAGCAATGAATTTAAAAGCTACGGCGAAAGACTCATATTTGAGACGCTCAACGAACCGCGCCTGGCAGGAACCAATGAAGAATGGTGGTTCAACGGAAATAATGAAAAAGGCCTTGACGCGATAAAAACAATAAACTCCTTCAATCAGGAAATTGTAAATACTATCCGAGAAACGGGCGGAAACAATGCCAGCCGTTATATCATGGTTCCCGGTTATGCGGCCAGCCCCGATTTTTATCAATACGGATTTGAATTTCCTGCCGACCCGGTAAAAGAAAATAACGGGCGTCTGCTGCTTTCCACTCACGGATATACTCCCTATGAGCTTTGCTTGGGCGGAGACAGAACGGAGTTCGATTCGTATGCCAAGAATGCAATAGACAATTTTTTCAAAATGATAGACGACAGATTCGTAAGCAAGGGAATACCGGTGGTAATGGGAGAATGCGGTATTTCGGATAAAGGCAACTCAGAAGCGAGAGTAGAATGGGCTTCTTATTACTATTCTAAAGCCAAAGCGTTGAATATTCCCTGTATAGTGTGGGACAAT
>JAAVIG010000227.1 GCA_014796735.1 Oscillospiraceae bacterium | reverse complement strand
TTCAGCAGCGCAGGGGGCGGAAAGTCCTTTCCGGTCAAGTTCGGCATGCCGGGAGAATTCAACGTAGCCAATTCGGCGGCGGCTATCGGTGCCTGCCGCGAGATCGGCATTGAAACGGCGGACTGCGTTAAGGCGCTTGAAAGCTTTAAGGGAGTCAATGGACGGTGCGAGGTCATTTATAACGGCGATTTTACGGTCATTTGCGATTACGCGCATACCGCCGACGCTTTGGAAAAAATACTGTCCTCCGTAAAAGCCTTTGCCGAGGGCAGGGTGGTCTGCGTGTTCGGCGCGGCGGGCGAGAGGGACGCGGATAAACGTCCCGATATGGGTCTTACAGTAGGGAAAAATTCAGATTTCGCCATAGTTACCAGCGATAATCCTCGTTTTGAGGATCCAATGAAAATAATTAAACAGGTTGAAAAGGGTCTTGACAAGACAATGGTGATATATACCGTTATAGAAAACAGGTATGAAGCCATTGAATACGCCTTGAAGCAGGCAAGACCAAAGGATATTATCGTGCTTTGCGGCAAGGGTCACGAAACGCACCAGATCTACGGAAACGAGTATCAGCATTTTGACGAGCATGAAATAGTAAAGGATATTTTAAAAGATAAAGCTTAAGAATTTCTTTCAAAAGAGCCGTTTTGTTTTTCCGACCCGCGGGCGGCGGGTAACGGAGGCTCCATTATCGGAAAGGATCAGGTGTAAGAATGATTTGGATAATTGTAACCGTAGCGGTCGCCGCGGCGGCTGTTACCGCTTGTATGGGCTACTGGGTGATACCCGTTATGCGCAGATTAAAATACGGTCAGACCATTTTGGATATAGGGCCGAAGTGGCATAAGGAAAAAAAGCAGGGAACCCCTACAATGGGCGGGCTGATGTTTTTTATCGGGATAACGGCCGCGGCGGTGCTGGGCTATATACTCCTTTGGAAAAACAATTATATAAGCTTTGACGTTATGGGAGCGGGGACGGCGTTAAAGGGCGTTTCCGCGGTAATAATGGGGCTTTGCTTCGGCTTTGTGGGATTTCTCGATGATTTTATAAAGGTAAAGAAAAAGCGCAACGAGGGTCTGTCGGTGATGCAGAAGATAGTAATGCAGACGCTGATAATTGCCGCTTATTTTACCTCGAGAGTTTTAGGCGGCGATACCTCCACAGTCATACGCATACCCTTTTTGGGTGCGCTCGATCTGTCGTTTTTCTATTACATTTTAATGGGACTTGTAATACTGTATCTCGTAAACGCGGTGAACCTTACCGACGGCATAGACGGGCTTTGCGGCAGCGTTTCCTTTATTTACTTTTTGGCGTTTGCGGTGATCACCGCCAATATAAGGCTTTACGGCATGACGGTGGTAACGGTTGCGGCGGCGGGTGGCTGTCTGGGCTTTCTTTTCTGGAATTTCCCTCCCGCAAAGGTGTTTATGGGAGATACGGGTTCAATGTTTTTAGGCGGACTTGTTGCCGCTGTGGGGATAGGCTCGGGCTGTGAGGCTGCAATGATAATCGCGGCGGCGGTCTATATCTGGGAAGCGCTGACGGTGCTTATACAGACGACTTATTTTAAAATTACTCACGGGAAAAGACTTTTTAAGATGACTCCCATTCACCACAGCTTTGAGCTGAGAGGCTGGAAGGAAATTAAGATAGACGCTGTTTTTTCCCTTTTGGCAGTGCTTGCGGGGGCTGCGGCAATAGCGATCTCCTTGGGACAGTAACTAATACTAATCCCTTTTTAAAATGGGATCGGTATAGGAAAGGAGCTTTTAAGTGGCTGAAAGAACATTAAACGCCGCAAACGGCGGTAAAAGAAGAACCGCCGCGGGCAATATAAAAATGACCGAGAGAAAGAGAAAGCCTTCATCGGGCAATATAAAATCCGCAAGCGGGGATAAAAGGAACAAATACCGCGAGGTGAGAAGCGCGGTAAACGGCGAGGCGGCGGTCGACACTCCCGTGCGGAATGCTGCGGCAAGAGCCAAGGATAAGCTGAAAAAAACTGTCTGGGTAAGAAGCGGCTTTGACTATCCTTTGTTTACCATCGTGCTTATACTGCTTGCCTTCGGGCTTATTATGATGTTTTCGGCAAGCTACGCGGTAGCGTACGCCGAGGAAGGCGACAGCCTTTTCTATTTGAAAAAACAGGCGCTTTTCGCGGTGATAGGGTTAATAGCAATGTTTGCCGCCGCCAACATTGACTATCACATTTTTGCGAAAAAATTTACGGTAATAGCTTTAAGCGGCGTTTCTCTCGCGCTTATGGCGGCGGTAAAGATAATAGGAACTACCGGAAACGGCGCGGAAAGATGGCTCAGAATAGGAGAAATTACCTTTCAGCCCTCTGAAATACTTAAGTTTGCGGTTATAGTGGTGTTTGCGTACATGATCGAAACGAAGTACAAACATCTTTCGGACTTTAAAAAGGGCTACATTCCGTTTATGACGGTTCTCGGCGTGTCCTGTGCCACGCTTATGGTGCAGCCTCACCTTTCCGCCACTATCATAGTTTTCGCCATAGGCTTTTCCATGATGTTTGTGGGCGGATTGAACAACAAGCACCTGATGATAACGATCATCATCGGCATACCGTTGGTAATACTGGGCGTAATGGCGCTTAAGGCGATAGGCTACGACTATTTTGACGCGCGTTTCCTTAGCTTTATGGATCCCGAGGCGGAGATACAGGGCGATACCTTCCAGACCTATCAATCCTTGGTGACCATAGGAAGCGGCGGCTTGTTCGGACTGGGCTTCGGCAATTCGAGACAGAAATACTCTTATCTGCCCGAGTCACAGAACGACTTTATTTTCCCGATAATTTGCGAGGAGCTGGGCTTTGTGGGCGCCGCTCTTGTAATACTTCTGTTTGTGATAATGATCTGGAGAGGGTTTTACATCTGTACCAAAGCGCGAGATAAATTTGGAATGATGCTTGCCTTCGGAATAACCTTTCAAATGGGACTGCAGGCACTGCTGAACATTGCCGTTGTAACCAACGCGGTGCCGAATACGGGTATTGCGCTCCCGTTTTTCAGCTACGGCGGCACCGCCCTTGTAATGCAGTTGGGCGAAATGGGAATACTGCTGAACGTTTCACGTAAGGCGGCGTTAAAGTAAATATAAAAGGAGCTTTGAATATGCGTGTTTTGATTGCGGCAGGGGGAACCGCGGGACATATAAATCCCGCCCTTGCCATTGCGGATAAGATAGTGAACGTATTCCCCGAAAGCAAGGTGCTTTTTGTGGGAACTCCAAGCGGTATGGAGGCAAAGCTCGTCAAAAAGGCGGGGTATGAGTTTCACGGGATAAAAATGGCGGGTATTCAAAGACATCTTTCTTTTACCAATATAAAGAGAAACGCTCAGGCGCTTTATTATTACGCGGCGGCGTTCCCGCAGGTAAAAAAGCTTATCGAGGACTTTAAGCCGGATATTTGTGTGGGAACGGGCGGCTATGTGTGCGCCGCGGTGCTGCGTGAGGCGGCGAGAATGGGGATAAAGACGGTCACTCACGAAAGCAACTCCTTTCCCGGTATCACCACAAAGCTGCTTTCCAAAACCGCGGATAAGGTATTTGTTTTTTCGGAGGATACGCTAAAGCACCTGAAGCATCACGAAAGGTGCATTATAACGGGAAATCCCCTGAGAAACAATATCCCTATCGAGGAAAAGACCGCCGCGCGGAAAAGATTGGGGCTTCCCGAGGGATTTACGATATTATCTCTGGGAGGAAGTCTCGGGGCAAACAGGATAAACGCCGCCGCTGCGAAGCTTATGGCGTGGGAACAGGAAAAGGGCGGCATAAATCATATTCACTCCTACGGCGGCAACGGCAAGGACACCTTCGGCGGGCTGCTGGAGGAAAATAAGGTGGATAAAGACTCGGACAGGCTCATTCTTAAGGAATATATCGACAATATGTATACCTGCATGTGCGCCGCCGATCTGATCGTTTCAAGGGCGGGCTCAATGACCCTGACCGAGATAATGGCTATCGGAAGCCCCGCCGTGCTGGTGCCTTATCCCAACGCAACGGAAAATCATCAGTATTACAACGCAAAGACCTTAGAGGACGCTCAGGCGGCGATATTAAGAGAAGATAAGGACTTGACGGGCGAATGGCTGACGGAAACGGTGGAGAGCCTGTATAAGGATACCGCGAGACTGGAGAGCATGGGAGTCAGGGCAAGGCAAATGGCTAAGACCAACGCAGCGGACTTGATTTTAAGCGAGATAATCGATTTGTTAGAGGCTCCCTGAAAGCAAATTAACAAAAAACCCCTCTAAAGCATACACTGAAAGGTAAAATGCTTTAGAAAGGGTGATTGCTATGGCGGAGCAACAGCGTATCGTTATAAACGGCGGGAAACGGCTCGAGGGCGAAATACGCGTTCAAGGCGCAAAGAACAGCGCTTTGCCGCTGCTGGCGGCGACCGTTCTGTGCGGCGGAGAATCGGTATTACATAACTGTCCGCGGCTGTCCGACTGTGACGCTGCCTGCCGAATTTTGGAGTGTCTCGGCTGTAAGTGCAAAAGAGAACAAACCACCGTGACGGTCAACGCTTCGGTGATAAGCGGAACGGAGGTGCCCACCCCTCTTATGAGGGAGATGAGATCGTCTATTATTTTTTTAGGCTCGGTGCTGGCAAGGTGCAGGACCTGTCGGCTGTCATTTCCGGGAGGCTGTGAGCTGGGGCCGCGTCCCATTGATTTTCATTTGGCAGCACTGCGGGAAATGGGGGCGGAGATAGAGGAAAAGCACGGGTATCTGGAGTGCAGCGCGCCTAAGGGGCTTCACGGCGCGAGGATCACGCTTTCCTTTTCCTCTGTGGGCGCAACCGAGAATATTATGCTTGCGGCTGCGCTTGCACAGGGCGTTACCGAGATACACAACGCGGCAAGGGAACCCGAGATAGTCGATCTGGCCAACTTTATCAACAAGTGCGGCGGAAAGGTAAGCGGCGCGGGGAACGGCACGGTGGCTGTCGAGGGCGTGGAATATCTTTCCCCCTGCGAGCACAGGATAATGCCCGACCGTATAGCCGCCGCGACTTATCTTTGCTGCTGCGGGGCGACGGGCGGCGAGCTGATACTTACCGACGTTGACTGCGGCGATCTAAGACCGGTTACGGCTATACTGGAGCAAATGGGGTGCAGTATTTATTCCTACGGCGCAAAGGACGTGAAAAAGGGAGCAAGCAATATATTTATCAATCTGCACCGCCCCCTGATCTCGCCGGGCACTATAAGAACCAACGTGCACCCCGGATTTCCCACCGATGCACAGCCCCCTTTAATGGCTTTGACAACCGTTGCTTCGGGAACAACGGTTTTTGTGGAGAATATTTTCGAAAACCGATTCAAGCATGCTTCGGAGCTGACGCGCTTA
>JAAVIG010000226.1 GCA_014796735.1 Oscillospiraceae bacterium | reverse complement strand
GTTTGCAGCTTAGGCTCGCTGCCTGTCAGCAGTTCTATCATCTCGATGCCCAGCGCTTCCGCGCAGGAATTAAGGAAAGACAGGGAAAAATCCTTTTCTCCGTTTTCCAGACTTGTGTATTCCTCGACGGTGGTGCTTGTTTTGGACGCCATAAACTCAACGCTTATGTCAAGATACTCTCTTGTGGACTTCAATCTGGAGGAAACCTCTTTGATATTATAGTTCATTTTTCGGTAATTCCTTTCGTTTATTCACATTAAGTTTAATTATAACACAGAATCAAATCAAATTCAACCGTTTTTTGAACAAAAAGCCAAAACCCAATCCGCTTGTCATACCGACTTCCGTTTTTATGCCGAATAAAATATCAGATATTTTTGCCGCAGATATCCTTTAAGCAGCAGCTCTCGCAAAGCGGCTTCCTTGCGCTGCACACCAATCTTCCGTGCCACACAAGACGGTGACACAGCCCAAGACCGTCGTTCGGCTCAACCGCTTCTCTGAGCTGATTCTCCACCTTAACGGCGTCCTTTCCCGCCGCAAGACCTATCCTGTTGGTAAGCCTTATAACATGAGTATCACATACAAATGCGGGCTTTCCGTAAAGCTCACCCGCAACCAGATTTGCCGTTTTTCTGCCGACTCCCGCCAGCTTGGTGAGCTCCTCCACCGTATCGGGCACAACATCGCCGTAATCCTCATGAAGCTGCCTGCACATTTTTACAATGTCCCGCGATTTGGTCTGAAAAAGTCCGCAGGAGCGTATGTATTCGGCCACTTCCTCCTCGCTAGCTTCGGCGAAATCCTTTATCTCGGGAAACCGCTCAAAAAGCGCAGGGGTAACTTTATTTACTCTTACGTCGGTGCACTGAGCCGAAAGTCTCGTGGCTATCAGCAGTTCATGGGGCTTTTCAAAGGTAAGAGCGCATTTTACCTGCGGATATTCTTCGTTTAAAGCCGCAATTACTTTTTTTGCCAAAAGCTTTTTGTTATTTTTCATATTTCTCGTATTTCCTTTAATTATATTGTAAAACGGCGCGCACAAGATACCTTCCCATGCGCGCTGCTTCGTTTTTTGCATAATAACCTAAAAACGTTTTAAATTTTTAATCGGAGATGGATTCGGCGCCATTATAGCTGTCACTTCGCTGTATAGTAGAAATTGTGCAAATTGCGACTTTTCAGATAGCCGCCGGTATAAGCTCCGAGCTTTGACGTTACCGCCGTCATCTCCACCGCACCGAACAGCTTTTTCGTATTCTCACTGTCGTAAGCGGAAACAATGTAATCCCCTTGAAGCAGGTCAATGTCATATTTGCTTATTGCTTCAAGCTGTTCCCTGTTATCAATGTGCTTGACGCAAACGGAAATATCCTTTTTGTGTGCCAGATCAAGAACGCTTCTGAGCGCCGCCGTGTCAAACTCGTCCGTACTGCAAAAATGCTCCGCTCTGATCTTGATCTTGCTGATCGTTCCGATCTTTAAGCCGGAAAGCGACATATACTCCCTGCCGAAATCGTCAATTATGACCTTTACTCCCATATCCGTCAGGCTTTTAAGCACGGGTCCTATATCTCCGCCTATTTTAAGCTGCGACTTTTCGGGGATCTCTACCGCAAGATTTCTGCCGCTTAAGCCGTATTTCTCCACCGCGGCCATGATCGTCCTATGCACCTCCGACCGCTGAAGCTCATGAGACGTAAGGTTTATATTTACTACCAGATCGCCTCGTCCGCTGAGATCTATTATTTCCCTCAAAAGGGCACAGGAGCGGTTTATTACCCATGTGTCTATCAGCTCGTCAACGCCTATGCTTTCCGCCAGCGAAATGACCTTTCCTGCCGGAATCTCTCCGTTTTCGCCGTCCGTCCAGTTTACTCCCGCTTCCAAAGCGATAATTTTTCCGCTTGTGTCCACAACGGGCAGGTACTTTATATTGAAACCGTTCATATCGTCAATAACGGCACGGCGAAGCCGCAGCTCCGCGTTATAGGCAACTCCCGCTTTTTCCTCGCTTCCCTCCAGATAGAAAGCGTACATGTTTTTGTCCTCATCTGCGGCGTGATACATGGCAAGCGTGGAACGGCGGTACACTTCCGCGCAGTTGTCCGCGTCGAGGGGGTAAAAGGAAACGCCCGCATTCATTTCAAGGTAATGCTCCTCCCCCGCCACTGTCCACGGGTGAGCAAACCGCTCCAGAAGACCGTCAAGAAAATTCTTTGCGCCCTCTCTGTCACAGTCCTTTATCAATATCATAAGAATGCTGCCGCTGAAACGGTAAACCTGCTTATCGCACAAATTGATGTCATATATGTATCTTGCGATCTTCTGAAGGATATTATCAGAATAAATATGTCCGAAGACTTCATTGACGGTGCTTATGTTGGTGAGATTCATTGAGATAGCCGCACCGTGTATCCCCTCCTCAAGCTGTGCCGACAGGTCTCTGTCAAGACAGGTGCGGTTGGGTATTCCCAGCACGGGATCGGTAAAAGCAAGCTTTTTCAGCCGCTCATTCTGCTCCCTTATGGCAGCGTCCATGTTGCATCGTATAAGCATTGTGGAAATAATCTGGGAAATATTGCGAAGCAGCTTTTTATCTGCGTTGCTCCATATTCTTTCCTTGCGTATGGCTTCGTAAAAAATAAGTCCCGTAAATTTTCCGTTTTCCGCAAGCTGAGATACCACAAAAGATTTTATACCGGTATTTTCCTGTTCGGGCAGACTGCCGTTGGAAAAAAAAGTATCGCAGTAATTAAGCTCCTCCATAAGAGCCGGGCTTTCGTCTACCTTGAAAACACGCTTCATTTCAATGCCCTTTGCGGACCAGTCGGTGTTTAAAGCCGCGTAGCCCTTTTCGGCGTCGTAGTCGTAAAGAGAAATTCGGTCAAGCTTTAAGTATTCCCCTACCAATCGAATAACCGTTTTAAGAGCCTCCGTCGCGTTATTGTTTTCGAGTATGATAGTATAAATATTATTCAGAAGTATCTGCTGTTCGATATTGCTTCCCAGCTGCTGATTGGCGGTTTTTGAGTTTTCCATTTCGTTGTACAGCACAAGAATGGCGTTGGCGATCTGAGAAACAGTCTCGGCTAACACCTTCAGAAGCGGCTCGGTTTTCGCAAGCTCGGTTGTATCGTCACAGGCGATAGTCCAGATCGCCATGATCTTATGATTGCAGCGGATCTCCTGACTTATCTTATGCTTGAATTTCTTTTGAGAAACTATCTGCCCGTTTTCATTGGGCGGGATCACCAGCGGTTCGCCTTTGTCGTCGTAAATTGCTGAGGATACGCCGTTGTTTACCGTTAACGCCTGCTGTATGCGCAAAAGGTAGTCTTCGCCTAAAATATCGGTTATGGAAGACCCTTGGCTGCTTATCGCAGCGTCTATCCTTTCGCGGTTTTTCTTTGCCGCGCCGTCCAGCACAAAGTCGTTTTCCGACGTGTCCAGATATTCGGACACGTCCATCATGGTGCCTTCGAGATGCTGAGTGCGGTTAAAGGTATCCTTGCGCACCGTGCAGCTCAGATAGACCCAGTGATAATCGTTTCTCACATTGACCCGACAGTGAGCGTTCAGAGCCTTTTGCCTGCCCGACACTATCTCGCTGAAAACGTCGGCAAGAGGAGGAAAATCCTCTGCGTATATTATCTCGCGCAGGTTCATTCTCCTGTCCTTTTTGCTTAAGTTATGATACTTTCCCAAAACGGTAAGAGGAATATCTCTGGTAAGATCGATCCTTATATTAACGCATTTTGTTTCACGAAATGCGGAGCTTAAGACATTCATCGCATTGCTGCCGCCGAATGGCGGCGTTGCTCCTTTCGGTCAAGGTATTGTATTGCTTTGTTTTGTTCACAGCTATATGTATTGTATCATATTCGCCGCTGCAATGCAACCTTTTTTGTGTAAATTATATGTAAATTTTAGAAAAAAATAGGAAAAATCGGTAATTTTTTATAATTTAAGGGTATAATAATTGGAAAAATTATAATATAAAAAAATGTAATTGCTTACGCCTTAAAAACTTTAAAAATGTTCTGGCACGGCTTCGTCGAAGCTTTTTAACGGTCGTCAATTTTATACAAATCGTCAAATTTAACGGTTGTTTCTCCTATACGTAATATCCTGTTTACTTTATCGAATAACGTAACCGAACCCACGGCGGTGAGGTATTCCCCGTCAAAGTAGTATTCGGCAATTATTGCGTCGCCTTTTTTCAGCTCCGAAAGCGCCTTGTTCAATTTATCGGCGCTTTCCTCGGATAATTCGATTTTCTCTGTTTTTGCCAGCTCTCTTTCTTCCTTTTCCAAGGCCTTTTCCAACCCTGTTACGGCAGCAAAGGGGCTGAACTGCTTTGCTCTTTCGGAGATCGGCATTCTGTTTTTAGGCTTTTTTCCCATTTTTATGATCATTCCTTTTCTCTTGATCAGCATCAAACCCCGCTCTTATGTCCGCCTATCTGTCGGTTTCTCTCAATAGTTGTTCCCGCCGCCTCCAGATTCATTCCTTTAAGCATTGAGTTTTTTCCGTACTTTTTGCGCATGGAAATTATAGCCTTTTGCAGATTCTTGTTTTTTTCGTCGCTCTCGGGATCGGTATCGAAAAAGCTCATTTGTCTGTTTCCCGTATCGGGAACGGTATTGTTGCAGGTTATATTTACCCGTCGGATAAGCTTGTCTTTATCGGTTATCCTGTTATACAGCTCCACTGTTTCGGGAATAATGATCTTATCGGAATTGGTCTCGGCTTTAAAGGAAACGGTGCCCTTTGCGGGAGGAATGTGCAGGGCGTTGGAATAGCCGATCTGCATTGTTACAGAAGCGGTCACTATATCCTTATCCACCATGTCAAGGCACAGCAGATCCATCATCTCACGGACTATGAGCCGACCCTCATCGCAGGTGTAATCCCGCATCAAAACCTGCCCGACGGAAATACAGTTGGTTTTGGGCTTATAGGCTTTAATATCCGCAATGGAGGTAGGCTCTCTGCCCCAAGCGTGATCTATAAGCAGCTCCGCGTCTATTCCGAAGATACGATACAATGTATCCTCATTAGCCTGCGCAATATCGCGCATAGTAAACAAGCCGTGCTCGTTAAGCTTCTTTTCCGTGCCGTGACCTATTCGCCAAAAATCGGTAAGGGGCTGATGATCCCAAAGGGTGCGGCGGTAGCTTTCCTCGTCAAGTATTCCTATAAAATCCTCCGAGTGCTTGGCTGTAATGTCAAGAGCGATCTTACAGAGATACAAATTTGTTCCGATACCGCAGGCCGCCCTTACTCCTACCCTTTCAAGAACCTTGTTCATAAGCATCAACGCCATTTCCTTAGGCGAAAGGCGGTAGTAGCCCAGATATTCGGTAACATCGATAAAGACTTCGTCTATCGAATACACATGTATATCCTCTTTTGAAACGTACCGTAAATAAACACCATATATTTTGGCGGCGTAATCGATATATTTCTGCATTCTGGGCGGTGCGGTTATATATTCTATACCTTTCGGTATCTCAAACACCCGACAGCGGTTTTTGACCCCCAGCGCCTTCATTGAGGGGGAGACAGCAAGGCAGATCGTCTTTTCGGTGCGTTCGGGGTCGGCGACAACCAGATTGGTCTTCATAGGATCCAATCCTCTTTCGGCGCACTCCACGGAGGCGTAAAAGGATTTCAGATCTATGCAAAGATATGTTTTCATTCATGATCAGTCCTTTCCGCTTATGAGCAAGATAATATTCCGCTTATAATCAAAGTGCTTTTATTCGTCCGACAGGAGAATTGATATATAATTATACCGTTTGTAAAGATAGTTATACTGTTTGTAAAGAAAGGAGCGGCTGCAAATGAAACGCTGCTTTATTGTTGTGGATTATCAGATAGATTTTGTCACGGGTAAGCACGGCTTTGAAAAAGCGAGACTGCTTGAAAAGCCCGTTTGCGACAAGATAAGGGAATACAGAGCACGGGGCGACGACGTGATTTTTACCTTGGACGAACATCTTGAGGATTATATCAAAGCCCGCGAGAAAAAGCGCCTGCCCGTACCCCACCGCATAGACGGAAACGAAGAGCGGCTGCTGTACGGCGAGGTCGGCGGGCTTAAATCGGACAACGATCTCTGCTTCAGAAAATCCACCTACGGCTCCGACTTACTTTATTCTCACCTGAAGAAAACAAGATATTCATCAATCGAGCTGGCGGGGTTGGTGTCAAATATCTGCGTGCTTGCCAACGCCGTGCTTGCAAGAACCGCGCAGCCCGAAACGGATATAACCGTTGACGCGCTTTGCACCGCCTCCGATGACGAAAATTTAAACAAGGCGGCGTTGGATATTTTAGAGGGATTTAAGATAAAGGTTATTAACCGAAATTAGAGTCGTTCCTATGGGGACAGTTCTCTGTATTATATACACCCGATAACCTTTCCCGCACAGGAAATAATATCTCCCTCCGAAAAAAGAATATCCTTATATTCGGGGTTAACCGATATAAGTCTGTCTCCGCCGTTTTTCTTTATATAACCGCTTCCGTTTACTATAAATATCCCCGTTTCCCCTATATCAACGGAGGGCTGCGCCTTGACAAGCACGATCTCCCCGTCGTAATAAGCAGGCTCCATGCTGTTCCCCTTTATGGTAAGGGCAAAATCCGCCCTGCGCGACTCCGGGGTATCGGGAATCTCTATTTCCTCCCACTCGTCCTCGTCTCCCAAATCAAAGCCTCTGCCCGCCGACACCTTGTAAAAGCTGTGCCTGATCTTCAAAACAGGGGCGCTGTCGCTTTCTTCTTCGATGCTTCGGCTGTATTCCTCCTCCAGAACGAAGTCCACCACCTTTGCTCCGTGATCGTCAAGACGGCGGTACTTATCTATCATTTCGGATTCCTTAACGGTGATCTTTTTCCCGTTTTCGTTTCCATTTTCCTTTATATTATCCTGATACAAAAAATTCGCGTCGCATTCCAAGGCCGAAAAAAGCTTAAAAAGCACCTTTTCATTGGGAGAGCAAAGATTGCTTTCATAGTTTCCGATAGTCCCCTTAGATACTCCCACTATCTCCGCCAATTGCGGCTGGGTAAGGTCAAGCTCCTTTCTGCGCTGTTTGATTCTGTCGCCTATGCTCATTTGCGGTTGTCCTTTCTTTTGAATTTACGGTTTGTTTATATTTAAATTCTATCACAAAAAAATTGAGTTGTCAATATATATTCTCAAAAATTTTGTGTCAACAAATGAAACGCTATAACAAAAAAGGGACTGTAAAAAATACAGCTCCCTTTGTGCGTTTTAAAAATCATGAGTTGAAAAATCGGGGCAAACAAAAAGACCGATATGCAGCTTTATTCACACGCTGCAAGATATTCTATAACGCCGTGCGCCGCGGCATTCCCCTCTCCCGCCGCTTTGACGTACTGGTAAGGTCTGCCTGTGCAGTCTCCGCAGGCAAAGCAGCCTTTCAGATTTGTTTTCATGCTCCTGTCGGTCACAATATGCCCGTCCCTCATCTTAAGCTCGGGCAGCAGGGTATTGGGAGAAATACAGTCTCTAAGACAAAACAAAGCGTTCACTTCAAGCCTTTCCTCGTTTTTAAGCACTATTTCCGACAGCCTTTTATCTCCCTGCGCGCTTACGGGAAAGGAATTTAAAATTTTTACGTTACCCGATACCGACAAATCCGATGATACTTTATAAGCGGGAAAAAAATACAAGGTCTCCGCCAGATCGGCAAGATATTCCACCTCATGCGTAAAACGCGGGTTGGTACAAATAACCGCCATTTTTTGGTTTTTATAAAGTCCCCCGTCGCAGGTAGCGCAGTAGCTTACCCCTTTTCCCAGAAATTTTTCCTCGTTTTCAACCGTGCTTGACGCTGTAACTCCCGCCGCGATTATTACGGTTTTCGTTTCGTAAAACTCGGTCTGTGCAGTCACAGCGTAATGACCGCCCATAGAAATTACAGAGGTCGCCATTTTTTCGGTTATTTCTATCCGCATTGTCTCCAAGTGGGCTTTAAAAGCGGCGTTGAGCTGCTCGCCCGTCACGGAGGGAAAGCCGGGATAATTGGAAATTTTTTCGGCTTTGGTAATTTTTTCGCTTAGATTTTTGCTGCCCAACAGAAGCAGGCTTTTATTGTGAATCTTTAAGGTAAGGGCGGCGGATATTCCCGCGGGGCCTGTGCCTATTATTATTGTATCGTACAGCATTTTACGTCCTTTCGCTTTTCGTGTTTTATACTAATCCCTTTTAAAACTGTTGGATTAGTGTTTCGGGTGCAATCCCTTTTTAAACTGTGGGTATTACGTCAGTTTAAAAAGGGATTGGTATTATATCATTATATCATTTTATAAAGGCAAATTCAACAAAAAAACGGTGCAGCGTGCCAAAAAGCCGATGCACCGTTTTTAAGAAGCGATCATTCCTCCATCTGTTTGGAAAAGTACATTGCCGCCGCCTGCACCAACGCTGTCTGTTCGGGGCTTGCGTACTCCGTACCCTCGCCGTCAAGCATCATGACCGCGCCGTTTACATCGCCCTGCGAGATAATGGGGGCGCACACTATCGCGTACTTATTTACCCCCTCGATAGGCATAAGCCTGTTGTCCTCATAGGAGCGGTAGACGTGGCTTTTGCGCTGTTCGATCAGATCCTCCAGCGAGCCCGATACCCTGCGTTCAAGCACTTCCTTTTTCTGCATGCCCGAAACCGCTATAATATGGTCGCGGTCGCAGATCGCGGCGGGGCAGCCGCCGATTTTTGACAAGACCTCCGCGTACTGTGACGCTATGGAGGAGATTTCGCCTATCGGAGAGTATTTTTTAAAAATAACCTCTCCGTCTACATTTGTATAAATTTCCAGCGGGTCGCCTTCGCGAATACGCATTGTACGGCGTATTTCCTTCGGTATTACGACTCTGCCGAGATCATCTATTCTTCTAACAATCCCTGTTGCTTTCATAATACAAGCTTCATTCCTTTCGATAAAAAGTTTGTATTACTATTCTTTACAGCGCGTGGAGTTTTATTCTTTAAATTTTTCCGACTGTTGGAATTTTTGTTTGCACCTCTTTTAAGCGCGCCCAGCTTGTCGAAAAACCCCTGAAAACTGTGGTTTTCCGACAAGCTGTTGCCGATTTTCGGCTTTGCCAAAAATCAAAAATCGGAAAATTCCTTCGGAATTTCCTCGATTTTTAGGCTATTATCTCAATTTGGAGAAAAACCCTGACGGTTTTTCTCCAAACCTCTTTTCCCTCCGAAATCTATAACTTTAGACTTTTTCGACAGTCTGTTAAACATGTCTTTCTTTTGTTGACACCGCGATTTTTTAATGCTATAATTAGAAAAAAATTTTCCGGGCAATTATTCGGCATATCCATATCAATAAAACATACGGAAAGCGAAAAATAAAAATGAAATACGAAAATACGGTCAAAGGCAAATTTATCGACCGCCCCAACAGATTTATCGCAAACGTTGAAATAAACGACAGAACAGAGGTATGTCACGTAAAAAACACGGGACGCTGCAAGGAGCTTTTAATTAAAGGAGCAACGGTTTATTTACAGCAAAGCGATAATCCCGAAAGAAAGACCAAATTTGATTTAATAGCGGTAGAAAAAGGAAATTTGCTTATAAATATGGACAGCAGCGCTCCCAATAAAGCTGCAAGGGAGTATCTCGAAAAAATATTCGGGGACAAAGCGGTAATCAGGCCGGAAAAGACCTACGGCGCTTCAAGGATAGATTTTTATATTGAAACCGAAACAGAAAAGCGGTTTGTCGAGGTAAAGGGAGTCACACTGGAGCAAAACGGAAGCGCGTTTTTCCCCGACGCGCCTACCGAGCGCGGGATAAAGCATATAAACGAGCTGTGCAGCGCGGTCAAAGAGGGCTACAAAGCCTGTATACTCTTTATTATTCAGATGAAAGGAATAAAGGATTTTGCGCCGAATGACGTTACTCACCCCGCTTTCGGCGAAGCACTGAGAAACGCGGCAAAAAACGGAGTTGAAGTTAAAGCGGTTGATTGTCTGGTTACTCCCGACAGTATGACCGCCGACTGCGAGGTCAAGGTTAAGCTTTAACATTATTATCCAACACCCTTTTTCAAAAACAGATTTGCCAATAAAACCGCCGATTCAACGTCGTCCTCTTTATCCCTCCACGCTACCACAAACCTTACCTCCGCTCCCGTTACCGAATAGCCCTTTGCCTTTAATTCCTCAATGTCTTCAATGCATTTTTTTGACAGCTTGGCGGCATTAACCGTCTTTCCTTCGATTTCAGCGGTAAGATAAACTCCCGAATGTGAAAGCCTTTTACCGCTGTGCAGCTTGAAGGTCTGAGCTTTTTTATCCTTGAAAAAGCTGAGAACAACATCCTTGTGAGTTAGTTGCAGGGCGATTTCCTCGGGCTCCGGATAAATAGTGTTATCCTCGGTTTTTTCAACGCCGGGAATGCCGTACCTTGAAAAAATATCGTTATTGCAGTGAATAAACAAATTTCTTTTTGCTCTTGTCATACCGACATACAGCTTGCGCAGGTCTTCGTCGCCGTTAGTGCTTACGCGGTTCAGAAGCATGTAAACATTATCAAACTCACGACCCTTTGATTTGTGAATAGTGGAAACATACACGGTCTCAAGCTCGTCGGAGTAAAAATCCTCATACTGGGATTCTTTGATAAATTCTTCCAAATCGGTGCGGTATTTTGAATAAGTGTTGGTTTTTTCAAACTCCTCCGCCATATTCATGCAAACCTCCAAGCAAGCGCTGTCGTGATACTTTTTTTGAAGCTGAAGCTTTGCGTTTTCCCAAATCTCATCACTTATGACCGAGGTCTTCAGGCTTTGGTCTATTTTTTTGAGGAAATAACGAATTTCCGCCAAATTGTACAGCTTAAAGCCATCAAGCGATTGGATAAGCTTTGCTCTGACGCCTTTTTTTAAAAGCAAGCCCGTAACACGCAAGGCCTCGTCATTGGTGTTGGTGAGTACGCAGGCACTGCCCTCCCGATAAGTTTCAATCACATTATCGGCAACAGGCTCTTCCAGATTGCCGCTTCGGTGATGTACGATTTTAACGGCACCGTTTTCTTGTTTGACCGCCGTAATTCCCCCGAGCTTCATGCGGCCGTGAATGGATTTGACGAATTCGTTGGCAAGCGCGACTATATTTGAGTTACTGCGGTAGTTTTCCGTCATTTCATATTTAACGGCCGCGAATTCGTCAACAAGTATTTTCATATATTTTGAGCTTGAACCGCGAAACTCGTAAATGTTCTGATCGTCATCGCCTACCGCGATCACGCGCATATCGCCGTTGTGCCGCATAAGAGCCTGAATCAGCAAAAATTCATCTTCATTCATATCCTGCGCTTCATCGATCACAAGCACTGTCTTAGCTATCCTGCCCTGTTCGACTTCTCCGTTTTCGATCATTCGCGCGGCGTTTTTTACAACATCTTCCACACCGTCAAGACTTCCGATTTTTCCGAGAAGATCGAAGCAATAAGAGTGAAAGGTTTTTATTTCCACAAAATTAGCCGCGTTTCCTATCAGGCCTATAAGCCGCTTTTTAAACTCCGTAGCCGCCGCGCGGGAAAAAGTGACCATTAAAAGCTGTTCGTGCTTTACGTCCTCCATTAACAGCAAAGCCGCCAATTTATGTACAAGCACACGGGTCTTTCCGCTTCCCGGCCCTGCCGCGACAACAATATACTTTGACTCCGCGTCGTTAATGATTTGGGTCTGAATTTCCGAAAGCTCGCCGAAAAGCCTGCGGTACTTTTCGGGAGTAATATTTCTGTCGATCTGGGCGGCGCGCTCGCCTTTAAAATATTTTGCGATAAACCTTCTGAAATCAAGCTGAAAATAATCCTGAACAAATTGCAGTGCCGCGTCATAATCCTTTACCATAAGATTGGCGTATTCCCCCACAATATGTATTTGCTGTATTTTTTGCCTGTAATATTCGCTTAAGGTTTTGTAGTCGTCGGTTCTGTATCTTCTTTTATTGTCAATAATAAGCCTTTTGAGCTCCATGCCGTTATACAGTACAAAAAAACCGCCCTCCAGCCTCATCGCCTCAATTTTTGACAGGTACAGCAGCGCGTCTTCAACATCACCCAAAGAAATTTCGCTTACATCTATGTCAAATTTCGGCTGTTCGGTATACGCTCTGTACAGTCCGACCAAAGAAAACTGAACCGCGGATTCGTCGGGAGACGATCCGCTATTCTGAGTGTTTCTTAACTGTTCATACAAATTTTCCACAATAAATTTGCAAATCGAATATCTCTTTTGAAATTTTTTCATCAGCCTGTCAAGCGGCTCCACAGCTTCAATAACAACATAGTCGTCGCCGCGCTTGCTTTTTTTGATGTAACCCTTGATAGTGAGATAGTATAAAATCGTATTGATCCTTTTAACCGTGGAAAATGTAATTCCCGCGTTCATTGCCGCTTCGTTCATTTCCTTGAGAAAATAATCGGTTTCGTTTTGGCCGAGCCGAGTCAGAATAAAACTCTCAAGCCTTGCAAAGCGTTCAAGAATCCTATCGGAGCGGTTTTCCGAATCACCCTTGTAAATATAGGCGGACATATCGCAGGAATCGTCAAGCAGCCTTTCCTGCCTCATAATATTTATACAGTTTATAACATCTCTTTTGTCAATTCCAAGCGTATCGGCAAGATAGTCTACGCGGGATTCCGCGTCATCGTTTCCCGCGGTCGCAATGCTGCGCTTTGAAATAAGGGATTGTATTATCCGCTTTGCGTTCAGCTTCTGCTCACTTGTAAAAAGTTCGGAGCTGCCGATTCTTGCGCTCGCTTCTTTCATATCCTTGGCAAGTATACTTGTAGCATACACATGAGGAACATTGCGCCCCCGCTTAATATATCCCGCGTTTTCCAAAGCGGCAACCGCGGTTTTTACCCTTGTTTCAATATCGTTCACAGAATCGTCCCAGCCCGCTTCCCGTGCTATTTCAAGAGGTGAGCAGCATATGGTGTAGCGAAATTTTGTCATGTTTTTCATAGCTGTCCAAACACGCTGTATCTCGCTGATGCTGATCTTTGTCTGGTTTAAAAGAATAAAATGCTTGTCCAGATCATTGTCATTAAACAGCACATAGCAATCCGCCAGCAGATTCGGGTCGCGCCCCGCTCTGCCCGCTTCCTGAACATAATTTTCCAATGAATCGGAAATATCGTAATGTACCACCAAGCCCACATCGTTCTTATCAACGCCCATTCCGAAAGCGGAGGTGGCGACGATTATCTTTATTTCACCGTTCATAAACGCTTCTTGATTTGCGATTTTTTCCGCGGGATCCATTTTGCCGTTGTAGGGTCTTGCGGGAAAACCGTCATTGGTCAATTTCTCCGCGATCTGATATGTCCTTTTTGTTCTTGAAGCATAGATTATTGCGGGACAGTCTTTTTGCCCGACAAGTGAACGCAGCGTTGAATATTTCTCTTCATCGGTCTCTTTAAACAAAACGGTATAGCGCAGATTCGTCCGCGCGGCGGCAGAAGCAAAAAGCAATAGATCCAGATCGAGTTTTTCTTTAAAATAATCGCATATATCACTGATAACCTTTTGCTTTGCCGTTGCCGTAAAGCATGAAACGGGAATCGGATTTTCCATACATTTTTTCTGTTGGTATTCTCGGATAAAATCTCCGATATATAAATAATCAACACGAAAATCCTGTCCCCACGCCGAAAAGCAGTGAGCCTCATCTATAACGAAGCGCACCACATTTCGTGAAAGCAGATGCCTTTCAATGGTTCGTGAGCGAAGCTGCTCGGGAGATATATAAAGCAGTGTTGCAATCCCGTCGGACACTCGTTTCAGCGCTTCCGCCCGCTCAACAGGGCTTAACAGTCCATTGACCGTAACCGCGTCAGCAAGCCCTTTTTCGTTAAGATTGTCCACCTGATCCTTCATAAGTGATTGCAGCGGAGAAATAACCACCGTTAACCCGTGTTCGGTCTGTCCCGCCATAAGCGCGGGCAATTGGAAGGTTATGGACTTCCCGCCGCCCGTAGGAAAAACCGCAAGCAGGGACTTTCCATCGACCGCCGCTTGGACTGCCTCTTCCTGAAGCGCTTCATTGTTGTATTTACGAAATTCCTTGTATCCGAAAAATTCGCCCAATTTTTTGTGAATATCAAGAGTATTCAAGCAATAATCGCAGACGGGCCTGCATGGAGTATTACACAGCAGTTTAATGATATTTTCGATATTGGGAAATCTGTGTGTCAGCCACGGCGGTGTAACGGAATGATAATCGGAAACGCCTATCAGCGCGAGAGCATACGCAAGCTCAATGGGTCTTTGCTTTATAAACGGATCAAGCCGGGAATTCAAGCATATTTTATCGCAATATTCATTATGTATTAAATCCGATAAATTACAAGGCTCCGATCTGTAACCCAAATAATCAAAAAATCCTCTGAATTCTTCCGCCGAATTAAGAAGCAGGTAAAATATTTTCCTTACCTGCTCGGGCAATGCCCAAAACGCGTTAACTTCATCATGAAACAGCTTTCGCGCTTTTTTGGAATCGTTAAGCGGATTATTCAGCTCGTCCGTACACAGCTTGTCGTCTTTCAATAATTTGTGATACGGTCTTTCGGGAAAAAGCAGCGGGGAAAGGTAAAGGGTATCGATAAAGGCGGCTTGTACAGGCGCATTTAAAGCGGGAACAATGTATTTCAGATCATGGTGGATTATATTGTGTCCGCAGATAAAATCTGCGTCCGAAATAAAATCAAAAAAGCCCTTTAAATTTGCGGAGTGAAATTCCGCTCCGTTTTCTCTTACAGCACCCAAATCCTTGATTTTATTGTCATTAACGCCAATCTCACTGTCAATATAAACAACAAGCCCTTCCATAAATCAATTCCCCTTTTTATGATAAAATTACGAATTATTTTTAAACAAACCCATATTATGTATATAATACTATTTTATGTGAGCGCTGTCAAGTTTTTTAGAAAAAAAGCGGCAAATAATGCAATTAACCGATTTAAAAGCAGTCAAACAGCCTTTAAATCGGTTAAAATACTTTATTATTTTATTATCTGTCCTGTTTTCCCATGCGTTCAAGCACACTCGCTATAGTCCTTTGCAGCTGCTCCATATCGATAGGCTTCGGCTCGTGGGCGTTCATTCCCGCGTCGATAGACTTTTTTCTATCCTCCGCGTAGGTGTTTGCGGAAAGAGCGATTATAGGTATACCCGCCAGAACCTTGTCATCAAGCTCCCTGATAGCCTTTGCCGCTTCATAGCCGTTCATTCGCGGCATTTGTATATCCATAAGTACAAAATCGAAATATCCGTGCTCGGAATTTTTAACCGCCTCCACCGCAAGATCACCGTCCGATACGGTTTCAACAATAAATCCGTTTTCTGTCAGCAGAGCCTGCGCGATCTCACTGTTTATCTCGTTGTCTTCCACAAGCAGCAGCCTTTTTCCTCTGATGGAGCATTCGCTTTTTTTCTGCATGGAGG
>JAAVIG010000225.1 GCA_014796735.1 Oscillospiraceae bacterium | reverse complement strand
TTTTCTAACTTGTAAATTTCGTTGCTGTTTGTCTCAAGAAGCCACAGCGTATCGTTTTCAAAATACACCGCTCCGTAATGCTCCCGCTCATTGTATTCTGCGTTTTTAACTACGGGTTCGGAAAACATACAAGCTGCCGTTAAGGAATCCAAATCTACCTTTGTGACCTCCTGCCCGCTGTAGCTTGAACAGTACATTCCGTCATCTCCGACGTAAATTCCCGTGGAAGCGTAGGTGTAGGGCAGCGAATAGGAAACAATATATTTACATTCCTCTATTTCGTAAATGTAACTGTTTCCCGTCTGCTTCGCGTAATCCTCCCGATGCTCCCATGTGTTGGCAAAGTAGGTTTTATCCCCGTAGGAGGCAACAACACCCGAGCAGCCCTTAATCAGCGCTTTGGGTTTATCCGAGCCGCTTTCTATGCAGTAAAGCCTTGCTTCGCCTTTTCTTGAGGTGTCAATTGTAAAAAATATATTTCCGTTATCGTCTACCGAAATATCGTTAAAATAGGACATTACTTCCTGACCCCAAAGCTCAATAACGCTGATGTCAATAGAATCTTTACAGCTTAAATCCCTATCGAGAATTTTTATTCTGCTGTTTCCCGAATCCATAACATATATAGTATCGTCCTTAAGCCATATTCCGCGCGGGTGCAGATAGTCGTCGTTCCCGTCCCCCGTCTGCCCCTGCGTTTTTGTTTCTCCGCTTTCCGGGTCGATTATAATCAGGCAGTTGTTTTTGCTGTCGGTGGCGATTATTTTTCCGTCCGACATAATGAAATCATGCATGGTATAATTTTCCTCGGGCTTTATCGTGTCAGATTTGATATAAGGCTCCTTTTCGGGCTTTATATAGGTCAGCTCGCTTGACGGAATAATTGCGGAGCAAGCAGTCAGCGCGGTAACGGAAAAAGCGATAAACAGCACTTTAAGTTTTTTCATTCTTTTCCTTTCTCCTTTTTATTAGATTATAACGCAATTGTTTTATAGAATATATATTCTGATTTTCCCCTATCACCTTTGTCAATTTCAATTATACATTTATTTCCGAAAAGGTCAATGACTTTGGGATAATCGGTAAAATGTTGGGAAAAACGGTAAAAAAATAAAAAGGGGCTGTAAAAAAACGCCCTCAAAGCCGATTTAACGGAAAGGGCTGTGATTTCGCCATTATCGGCAAAATCTCAGCCTTTTTATTGCGTTTTTTACAGTTCCTTTTTAATGATTCATTATAACAACATCACACCTGAACATATCCTCTTCCTGAACAAAGCTTACGCTGCCGCCGTATTTTTCCGCAATGCCGCGAATACTTTTAACGCCGAAGCCGTGCAGCTCGGAATCCGACTTTGTTGTTTTAAGCGGCTTGTTTTGCTCCAAGACATTTTCCGATACCGAGTTTGAAATTTCTATCAGCCTCATTCCGTCGAAGCTTTTTATACTCACCTCTATAACCCTCCGCCCCTCAGCGCACTTTACGCAGGCTTCAACGGCATTGTCCAACATATTCCCAAGAAGATTGCACAAATCCACCTTATCTATATCCGAAAAACAGCTGTCCACATTGCAAAGTATTTTTATGCCGCGCTGTTTCGCGTCGCTTAATTTGGCATTTAAGAGAGCGTTGGTTATATCGTCTCCCACATCGATGAGCACTTCAACCTCGGCGGCGCTGTCGGCGCAGCTTTGGATAAACTCAAATGCTTCATCGGTCTTCCCCTCGTTTAACAATGTGAGTATAACCGAATAGGTATGTCTTATATCGTGGCGTATTCTTCTAATATCGTCGTACTGCTTTTTCGCGTTTTCCGCGTACTGACGGCGGAACTCATTCTGCTGGGAAAGCAGCTTGAAGCGTTCGGATTCCTTTTGCGTCCTGTTTAAAAGGAGTGTCATGTAAAAGCATATTGCGGCTATCAGAATAAGGCATGCTTCAATCGAAAGGAGAACGGGTATTTCAAGACCCGAGGCGTTACCGCTGATAATATTCAGCAGACCTATACCCGTAAACGACAGCCCTATCACCGAAAAAATGAATATCCATTCCTTTTTCCCAAGTCCGGTTTTTTTATTGTTTACCGCCTGTATGATAACGCTGTACACGATAAGCTTTATTATCTGGGCGGAAAAACGGTAAAACACGTCTTCAAAGCCCGCGGGTACCACAAATTCCACAGCGATGTCCACAGCCACGCAGACAATAGCCGCCAGTATTTTAACGGGTATTTTTTCTTTTGTGAACAGCAGGGAAGCGACAAAAAAGAAAGCTGCATATACAAGTAATATTGATGAAAACGAATCAAAGGTTATACCAAGAATTAAAGTGTAAGTCAAGGTGCACAGTATATAAGCGGTGATCTTGAAGCCTTTGCCGTTTTTTCTGAAATTATTGCGCTGAAAGACAAAAATAAAGTAGACCATAACAAGCGCTTCCGCGATCGTCGCCGCGCCTCTTAAAATATCCCATAAAGCTCTTGACATAATTATTGCTTCTCCCTTATCCGCCGAAATTTCTCAGATACTCAATATACGCCGCTTCAACGTCCTTTTTGTGGGTTCGGCTTATTGTCACCATGCTGCCGTCCTTTAAGGTTATCAGAAGCTGTGAGTAATCTATCTTTTTTATAAACCCCATATTAACGCCGTAGCTTTTGTGTATTCTCACAAAAAGCGTCGCGTCAAGCTCATTCATTGCCTCGTCAAGCTTTCTTCTCACCTTGACCGTCTCATGGTCTTTGATACTGTATTCAACGTAATTGCCCGCGGTTTTTATGACCTGTATATCCTCGATTTTAACATAAAGCTTTTCGCCGTAGGGCATATCGAGACCTATCTTTTCCGCCGCCATAAACCTGTGCAAAAGCCGCTTTACCGTTCTTTCGATACGGCGGGACATAAAATCGTAATCACTGCCGCTGTCCGATTTTTCGGGGGACAGCTTGGGGATAAAGTCAAAGGGCTGAAAGCTGAAGCTGTCGTAAACCAAGGCGTCCTCGGTGGTGACAAAAATAATTACCGTTTTGTCCGAAACCTCCCGAATTTTTTCCGCAACCTGAAACCCGTTCATATCGGGCATTTTTATATCTAAAAACACCACGTCAAAAGGAGCGGACTTGTGCCGTTCAAGAAAATCCTTTCCCGTGGAAAAGCTTTCAACGGTGTGCCTTATTCTGTATTTTGTCATACTTCCGGATATTTCCTTTTGCAGCTTTTCAAGAAATATTCTGCTGTCGTCGCATATTGATACAGAAATCATAGAAGCACCTCTTTTTATATTTGCTGTCCATTATTATACATTACAAGGACAAAAATTGCAATATTTTAATGTGCGTTTTTATAATAACATATGCGCAAATAAGAAAATTCCCGAAACATATCAAAGCCTTACTATAACCAAGCTGCGATATTTCGGGAATTTATGTTTTTAAGTATGCGGGCGGGTCGCTTTATTCGTAGGTATCGGTTTACTTTCTTCTAACGTACAGCCTCGGAAAAACACATTTGAAACGATATTATTTATACTTACAGGTTCTGAACTTGCCGCCTATCCAAAAGGTCGCTTCAATGGTATGGAACTTTATAAGCCTGAACTTGGGGTCGTCTGTTCCTTTTTTGAAGAAACTGCTGTGTGCATCACTCCATACCTGCTCCTGTAATCCCTTATCCTGTATAAATTCAACATTACCTATCAGCGTAACGCTGTCGCCGCCCATGTGACAGCATACGCTTGCTTTGGGATTTTTTTCAAAATGGGTTACCTTTCCGTTTATATCGGAACGCTTTGAGGATATAAAATAAATATCCTTAAATCCCTCTGCTTTTGCAATGGATAGAATACATGTTCTCGGATACCCCTTTTCGTTAACGGAAGTAAGAGCGGCAATATCGCATTGCTGCACCAATTTATCCGCATTCCGCTCCAATTCCGCCTGTCTTTCCTTTTGAATCTGTGCTGCTGTTTTTTCCATTTATATTTCCTCCTTATACTAGGGGCTATCTGAAAAGTCGCAATTTGCACAATTTACACCAACTGCGGATGCTTTCTGCGTCAAAAATGCTCGGAATACGGCAGTATTCCTGCGCTTTTTTCCTTGAAATCGCCTCGCATTTGGTGAAATTGTACTAAATTGCTTTGTTTTCAGATACGCCCTAATAACCATTTGATTTGTGGATAAAATCCACAAATCAAATCCTTCGGCGAAGCCGAAGGTGCGCCAATAGGCGCAGGTTATGTACGTTTAATACAATAACCGAGGGAACTTTGCTCCCTCGCCCTGCCGCAAAGCGGCAGGGCATTTAAAAACCGGTTTATCCGGTTTTTAAATGGTTATTAGTATTATAAAGAAAACCTCTGCCCACATAATTATTTTTATTTATTTTTTCTCTTTCTTCTTTATAGGCAGCAGCAAGTCAAGCTGTCCGTCTATACCGTTTTCGGGGCACCCCATATGAACCGTATAGACCCAGTTCAAATGCTCCTCAAGACTGCCTCCCATGATCTCGTCGCCAAGCTCGCTGTAATTAGGCTCGTACTCATTATTCTCACTCGCCCATTTTGCCAGATCGTTCCAGCGATAAAAATCGGGGAACCTGATAGTCAGCGCCGCATACAGTCCGCCCTCAAATTTCTTTTTCACCAAAGGCTCGGGCACCTCCATATTGTCGGGGATAGTTACCCACACCTCATAACCGTGCTGACCGTTTTCAAGTACGCCGGGATTGGGGTGATTAAAGCCGAAGTATCTTGCGTCGGGTTTAATCTCGTACAGTCTGCTTTCCCTTATAAATTTTTCCACGGGCTTGTCTACTTCCGCCTCGGGTTCTACCCCTATAACATGATTGGAAGCCACGGTATAGGGCGGGATGTGTATTATCCTTACACCCTCCGCCTTATTTATTTTTTCGTTTGCCTTATCCAGCAGCTCTTCCTTGTTGTTCAATTCGCTCATTGCACCGTTCTCCTTTAATACGTTTTTTAAAGGAGGAAGCGATTCCGAAACAGACATAAGCTTATTTTCCAAAAGCCGCAGAGAGCCGCCCCTGCTCATATCGGCGACCTCGGACAAAACGTCGCGGATAACTCCGAGGGACTCTATTTCCCCGTCGATTTCCGCTATCTTATCCAGCAGCACCCTGACCGCTTCCGATATATCCGAGGCGTTAAGTATTATACCGATTTCCTTAAGGGGAATACGAAGCTTTCTTAATATCACGATCTGCCATAGACGTCTTACGGCAACCTCGTCATACATGCGGTAGGCGTAATCCTCACGGCGCTTGGTGCTGATCAGGCCTTCCTTTTCGTAGTACCTTAACATTCGGGTTGAGATCCCCAAAGCTTTTGAGACCTCGCTTACTGTCATATCCTTCATGGCATTTCCTCCTTTACTTTAGTATAAGGTGCAACACAGTGTTCAAGTCAAGAGGAAAATAAAAACTTTTTTAAAAGTAAAACAACTCTTCAAATTTCTTGTCCAAGGCGATACACAATATCAAAGCCAGCTTTGCCGTAGGGTTAAACTGTCCTGTTTCTATGGAGCTTATGGTGTTTCTCGAAACACCCACCATCTGAGCCAGCTCCGACTGCGACAGCCCCTTTTCGGAGCGTATGTCCTTAAGATTGTTTTTTAACACCAATTTATCGTCCATATTGTCACCCGATAAGGCCCAAAATAACCATTACTGCCGAATAAATACCCATAACGCTCCAAAGAACGGCAAGAAGTATCTCGTGCTTCCTTTTCAGCTTTACCGCTTTGTATATCCACAAGCCCGCTCCCGCCGACATAATGATACAAAAATATCCGTAATTGGTGCCGATGTCTAAAATCACGCGCTCAAGAATCAGCAGCGCAAAGGCCGCGGAAATCGCAATCAGCCCGCCTATACGCTGACCCTTGTTGATAACCTCAAGCTCATATATATCTTTGTTTTTGTTTTCTTTTCTGCTTGCTTGCAAAATTTCTTCTTTATTCATAAAAATACCTCCGTTTAATATGCTTAATATCCCAAAGCCATTCCCACGATACCCAACACCGTTAAAGCCAGTGTAATATAAAACATTACTGGGTTAATGTTTTTCTTTGTTTTAAGAAAACGGTACAAAAAACCTGCCGCAAGAGGTGCATTGGCAATAACAAAATATTCCGCGGCGGGTTCGCCGCCGAGTACCTTGCGTACCGCTGTGCTTACCGTCAAAAAAACCGTAAGCATCACTATTAGAAGCAACGCTTTATTGTTGATATGATTTATCAGCTCATCGTCCTTTTCCAAGCGCGCTTTTTCCAAAATTTCTTCTTTATTCATTTTAATCCAACCTTTCCGCCGTTATTTTCCCATGAAAAACTGCACCGTCGCCACCATTCCGAAAAAAATCATCAGAATACCCGTTATCAGATTGAATCTTTGCCTATTTTTAACAAATCGGTACAAAAAGCCCGTGCCTACCGACAAACACACTGTCGCGCACAAGTCCATAATAGGCAAATCCTGACAGCTTCTTACAATAGTAAAAGTACCTGCCGACAGGGTCATTACAAGATACGTCCAACGCATGGATCTGTCGTTTATAAATACTTCCCGCTCATCTGTTTTTTCCGCCTGCGCCTTTTCCAGAATTTCCTTTTTATCCATAATAAAAGCCTTTCTCCCGAATTACGGGAATAAATATACCGCGGTTGTTTGATTTTACTTGCCAAGTTTTCTTGTCATTATTATAACACTGCCAAGTTTACTTGTCAATAGCTTTTTAAAAAAATTTTAGTTTTGCATATTCTTTTTCAAAACAGCAAAACTAAAATTAAAGATATTTTTATGAAAGGAAGTTAAAAAATGCTTACACCCGACACCGAAAACGAAATACCCTTGGGGTTCAGCATGGCTTTGTCGAAAAACAACGCAGCAATGAGTTATTTTTCCACCCTGACCCCCGCGCACAAGCGTGAAATTATTGCTCATACTCACACTATACGGTCAAAGGAAGAAATGGAGAGGTTTGTTTCAAATCTTGATAAAACTATGTGGATTTAATTTTACTGAAATTTTCTCAGTCGGCGAAATGCCTTTTTAAAACTGCGTTTTAGAGCGTAATGTTCTTGTTTGCAGCAATTGGGCGTTTATGCTTTTCTTAAAACTGCGCTTTATGGGGTGCTTTTTTATCCTCGAAGCAAGGTGCAGTTTGCGCTCCCGCGCGGGGCTTAAGGTGACACCAAAGGGTGGAGAAGGTGCAATAAGTTTCACCTTATGCTGTTTCATTCAGAAAATAGTTCAGGCTTTATAACAAATTTTTTTACATGCACAATCACAAAAAAATTCGGTGAAACTCATTGCCCCACTCTCCCCCCTTAGGTTTCACCTTAAGAATCCTTTCCTTACCCCCCT
>JAAVIG010000224.1 GCA_014796735.1 Oscillospiraceae bacterium | reverse complement strand
TGTACCGATGCGATCTTTACCCTGCGTTACCACGGCTCGCAGATAGAGAATCATTTTGACTCGCGCCGCTATAAAGGCATAAATCTTGACTTTTCCTACGAGGACGAGCCTCTGGGTACGGCGGGGTGCGTTAAAAAAGCGGCGGAGCTGGGCGGCTTCAACGATAACTTTATCGTAATAAGCGGCGACGCGATGTGCGACTTTAACCTTTCCGACGCCCTGTCGTACCATATAAAAAGCGAAGCCGACGCTACCATTATAACAACACAGGTTGACGACCCCAGAGAATACGGCTGCGTTATATCAAAAAACGGTTTTGTAACCGGATTTTCCGAAAAGCCCTCCTACACGGGAGCGGTAAGCGATTACGTTAACACAGGTGTTTATATCCTGTCTAAAAAGATACTCGGTCTTATCCCTCCCGACAAAATGTGGGATTTTTCAAAAAATGTTTTTCCTCAGATGCTGAAAAACGGCATGAAGCTTGCTTCTTATGAGGAAAAGGGCTATTGGTGCGACATCGGTGACTTTACCTCTTATAAAAGATGTCAGAGAGACATGTTAAGAGGGCTTGTAAACTGCGAGTTCAAAAGGGATATTCCTCAGACGGACGGCGCAAAAATAATTGCGCCGTGCTATATAGGAAACAATGTCAAAATAGGAGAAGGAACAGTCATAAACCCCGGCTGCGTGATCAACGATAATGTGACCGTAGGCAAAAACTGCAAGCTTTGGGAAAGCGTCGTTTCCGACGGAGCGTTTTTGTCCGACCGTACAAAGTGCAACGGCGGAATAATCTGCGAAAACGCGGTAATGGAGCAGGGCTCCGCCGTTTATGAAGACGCGGTGCTTGGCAGCGGCAGCATATTGGGACGGGACAGCACTCTCGAGCCTAAGGTAAAAATATGGGACAACAAGGTAATTCCCAAGGAAACGATGCAGAGAGAGGATCTAAAATACGGAAAGGCTCCCTCGGCTTCATTTGACGAAAAAGGAGTTTCGGGCGAAACAAATTCCGACATAACCCCCGCCTTTATGACTAAGTTAGGCAGCGGCGCAGCGGCGGTTTTCGGTGACAGGGTGATAGTGTCCTGCGGCGGCGGTAATGCGGCCGTAGTGCTTAAGGCCTGCTTCTGCGCGGGATTTTCGGGAGCGGGCGGAAAGGTCATAGACTGCGGCGTTACCTCGCTGCCCGCCCTTATCCACTTAAGCAGGATAATGAACGCAAGCGGACTGGTAAACATTGAAGCGTCCTCAAAAAGTAAAATAACGATGCTCAATAAAGCGGGACTGCCTCTTACGAGGGTGCAGGAAAGAAAGCTTGAAGGAGCTTTGAACAGAGGAGATTACCGAAACGCGGAATGGGACGGATTCGGTGAGATAAAAACCTTTAAAAACGCTTCCCTGCTTTATTCGGGAGCACTTGAAACGGCAAGCGAGTTTTCCAGCCGCTATAAGGTAAGCGTAAAATGCGGAAATCCTCTTATAACCGCCGCTGCTGCCGCTCCGATGCGAAAAATAAGCAACCCGTCGGGCGAACCCCTTACCGTAAATATAAACCGCGAGGGCACAAAGGCGGAGCTGTATGTAAGCGAGCGTGAAAAGGCCGATTATACCAAGCTTGTCACCATAGTAGGCTACGATATTATGAAAAAAGGCTTCGACATGGCGGTGCCTCTTGAATTCCCGTCCACCGTGGAGGAGGCGGCAAAGCTTACGGGAAAAAGCGTAAAACGTTTTTACAGATGCAGCAACGATAACAGCGACAAGAGCGCAAGAGAATTGGCGGCGTCGCAGCCCTTTCTGTTCGACGGCCTGATGCTTGCCTTAAACGCGCTGGAGATAATCTCCGCTTCCTTTGTGACGCTGGGAAAATATCTGGAGGGACTGCCGCAGCTTGAAACGGAAAACAGATTTTTGCGCATACACTGCCCTCCTCAGCGTATTTTAAGCAAGTTGGCGGATAAATCCAACGGAGTCAGCGAGGGCATTTTCCTTGGAGAAGAGGGCAACCGTGTGCTGCTTCGCTCCAACCGACAGGGGGACGGACTGTTTTTATTTGCGGAAAGCTATTCACAGGAAACGGCAAAGGCTCTCTGCGATAATGTGGAAATGCAGGTCAGAACGCTGCTGGGCAAGTAATTGCAAAACCTTCGCCGTAATTTTCCTTGACAATCTCAACTTTTTGTTATATACTATGATAGTATCATAATGCCAAAAATGGAAAAATTTGCGCTTTTGTATTTCCAATTTACGGAAAACGCTGCCAAAACGCGCTTTCAGATAAACCGCAAATGGCATTACGACGATCGGTCAAAAAAGCCAAGGCTTTAAATAAACAAAAACAAAACAAAAATGCATAGGGCGATTTTTTCGTTGATCCATTCATATGACTAAAAACAATCAATTGCGGTCTTTGTGGACAAGACCGCGGCAGCCCTGTGCCGAAAGGAAAATCTATGGCAAAAAACAACAATAATTTTATGTCGACTTTTAAGGGCAAGAGCGATAATTCAAACGACAAACAAAAATTTTATCAGAAATTCAACGGCAAAAAAACAAGACCCGCCGCAAACGAACAGAACAGAACCCAGCATAACGGCTTCGGACAGCAAAAAAACACTTACGGAAAGCGCACGCCCTCCAATAACGCCGCAAACGCCTCCACAGGCAGATCCGCCGGTTCCAATTCTCAGAAGCAGTCCCATCAGTATAGAAGCACAAGTCAAAACACTCAGAGAACGGCAGGCTATCAAAGGCAGCAAAAGCCCCGCGAGATCAGAACGACTCCGCTGAAAATATTTTCTCTGGGCGGACTTAACGAGATCGGAAAGAATATCTACGTATATGAATGTGCCAACGATATTTTTATAATAGACTGCGGTCTGGCGTTTCCCGACGACGAAATGCCGGGCGTTGATTCGGTCATTCCCGATTTCACCTATCTTGTGAACAATAAGGAAAGGATAAGAGGCGTGCTTCTGACCCACGGTCATGAGGATCATATAGGAAGCCTTGCTTATCTTCTTAAAAAAGTGAACGTTCCCGTATACGGCACAAGACTGACATTGGGTCTTGTGGAGGGCAAGCTCAAGGAACACGGCATACTGGCTTCCTCAACGCTTATCACGGTAAAGCCCGGAGATACCGTAAAATTGGGCTGTATGGCGGCGGAATTCATCAGGGTTAACCACTCCATTCCCGACGCCTGCGCCATAGCGGTGCACACTCCCGCGGGAATAGTGGTGCATACGGGCGACTTTAAGATCGATTACACCCCCATTGAGGGCGGTATTATAGACTTGGCAAGATTCGGCGAGCTGGGCAGGCGCGGAGTGCTTGCGCTGCTGTCCGAAAGCACCAACGCCGAACGCCCCGGCTACACCATGTCCGAAAGCACGGTGGGAAACAGCTTCAAGAACATTTTCAATCAGGCGGACGGCAGAAGGATAATAGTAGCCTCCTTTTCCAGCAATATCCACCGCATACAGCAGATAGTGGACAACGCGGTGCTTCAGGGCAGAAAGGTGGCGGTAAGCGGCAGGAGCATGTTAAACGTTATGCAGACCGCCATTGACTTAAACTATATCCGCATACCCGAGGGTATTCTTATAGATATTGAACAGATAAAGAACTACCCTCCCGAAAAGCTTGTAATAGTAACCACGGGAAGTCAGGGGGAGCCGCTGTCCGCTCTTGCGAGAATGGCAAACAACGACCACAGGCAGGTAACGATAACCCCCAACGACCTTATTATAATTTCCGCTACTCCTATCCCCGGCAATGAAAAGTTAGTGGGAAACGTAGTCAACGACCTTATGAAATTGGGCGCGAACGTGGTATATGAGAAGATGTACGACGTGCACGTTTCGGGACACGCTTGTCAGGAGGAGCTGAAAATGATGATCTCTCTGACCAAGCCGAAGTATTTTGTGCCGATCCACGGTGAGTACAAGCACCTTAAAAAGCACGCGATGCTTGCGAGAAAAATGGGTATACCCGAAGAAAATATTTTTCTGGCGGATATAGGTCAGGTGCTTGAAACCAACAGCGCCACCATGAAAATCTCGGGAACGGTACCCTCGGGCAGCATACTTGTTGACGGCTTGGGCGTCGGCGACGTGGGCTCGGTGGTTTTAAGAGACAGAAAGCACCTTGCGGAGGACGGTCTGATCATTGTCGCCGCAACGGTAAGAAAAAACACGGGAAGTATCGAGGCTGGCCCCGATATTGTTTCAAGAGGGTTTGTGTACGTTAAGGAATCCGAAAAGCTTATGGAGGACGCAAAGGCGGTTGCAAGAAAAACCCTGGAGGAGCAGTGCGCCAAGAATTACAGAGAGTGGGGCAGCATGAAGCCCGCTTTAAGAGAGGCCTTAAGCGGATTTATCTATCAGAAAACAAAAAGAAGCCCGATGATTTTGCCCATAATAATGGAAATATAGTACGATGTGTACGCATACGCCCAAAAGGCACGGCGGACACGCTACGAAACCGTAAAGACAGGTTCTATACAGAGAGGTTCTTTTAAAATGAAGAATTTTTTTCGTGACGGCGGTCTGGTAATATCCATCATATCCTTGATAATATTGCTGCTGTTCATGTCGGCGCTTACCTTTATGCACTCGCCGGATATGTTCTGGATTTTGGCGCCCTTTATCGTATTGGCGGCGGGCTTTGCCATAGGAAAGCTGATACAGGTGACAAGGCGCAATTTCCAATATTCCGCGCTTATAAGCGAAGAGATCAGATCGGAAAACAAAATGTCGCTGTACAGCCTTCCCATGAGCGTTGTCATTACCGATTCACAGCGTAAAATAATCTGGTTCAACAAAAGCTTTGCCTCGGACTTTTCCCATGAAGCTTTTTACGGCGGTTCATTCGATCTGGTGTCGGAGCTGCCCTTTGACTGCTTTACCGCGGAGGGCGGTATTCAGATACAGCACGCGGGAAGATATTACCGCGCTTATGGCAACCGACCCGCCGACGAGGATCAGGGCAATATATTTTTGATCTACCTCCGCGATATAACCGATCACATAAACATGATACAGGAAAAAAAGCTTTCTCACCCCGTAGTCATGCTTATTATGATCGACAGCTTCGAGGAGCTGTTTAACGGCAGTCTCGAAAGCGAAACGGCGCATGTGACAGTACAGATAGACAGGCTGCTGGAGGATTTTATTGCGGAGACCACAGGTATTTTAAGAAAACAGTCCCGCGACAGATTCTGGGCGGTGGTAGAGGAGAGACATATTGCGAAGCTTATCGAAAGCAAGGTAAAGCTGTTGGATAGGGCAAGAGAAATACAGGTCAACGACAGGATAAGCGTTACGCTCTCTATCGGTATAGGACGCACGGCCAATACCATTGCGGAAAGCGAGAGCTATGCAAAACAGGCTCTTGAAATGGCGCAGGGCAGAGGAGGAGATCAGGCGGCTATCAAAACCGTTACCGGCTTTGAATTTTACGGCGGCGTATCAAAGGGAGTTGAACGCTCCAACAAGGTCAAGGCAAGAATTATCGCAAATCAGCTTATACAGCTTGTTGAAGGCTCCGACAGAGTTTACATAATGGGTCACAAGTTCAGCGACCTTGACAGCGTAGGCTCCTCGGTGGGCTTAGCCTGCGCCATAAGAAATTTAGGGAAAAAAGCCGATGTCGTTGTTGACAGACTCGCTTCCTTAAGCACGCAGCTTATAGAGCGGCTTAAGCTTCCCGACGACCCCAATCCGCTGTTTATGGCACCCTCCGCCGCGGTGGAAAGCGTAACCGATAATTCGCTTCTGATAATAACCGATACACATAACCCCCTTATGCTTGAAAGCCGTGAGCTTCACTCAAAGGCAAAACAGGTGGTGATTATAGACCACCACAGAAAAACCGTTAATTTTATCGACAATTCTCTTATTTTCTATCACGAGCCTTATGCTTCCTCCGCTTCGGAAATGGTTACGGAAATTTTAGGCTACTTCGGAAAAGCGGGAAAAATTACCGCGCTTCAGGCTGAGGCGTTATTGGCGGGCATTATGCTCGATACCAAGAACTTTACCATTAAAACGGGTGTTCGCACCTTTGAGGCGGCGGCGTTTTTAAGAAAGTTAGGCGCGGATACCGTTAACGTTAAGGGGCTTTTTGCCAACTCTATAGAAAGCTACCGTCAGAAAGCCGCCCTCGTTTCCAACGCGGAAATATACAAACGCTGCGCTATCGCCTCCACCACCATGTTCAGCCCCGATATGCGCCTTGTCGCCCCGCAGGCGGCGGACGAGCTTTTGGGTATAGAAAACGTGGACGCTTCCTTTGTTTATTACAGAAGCAGCGGAGACGAGATATATGTCAGCGCGCGGTCATTGGGTGCGCTTAACGTTCAGCTTGTAATGGAATATCTGGGCGGCGGCGGACATCAGACTATGGCGGGCGCCCAGCTTAAGGGCGTTTCCGTAGAGGACGCGGGAATAAAAGTTAAGGACGCGATAAATCAATACTATGAAAGTATCAGCTGATACAGAATAAAACATAAAGCATGCGCTCGGTATATGCGAACGCTTGCCGAAAGAAAGGAAAGACAAAAATGAAAGTAATTCTGCTTGAAGACGTAAAAGGAACAGGAAAAAAGGGCGAGATCAAGGAGGTAAAGGACGGCTATGCAAGAAACTGCCTTATCTCAAAAAAGTTAGCGGTTGAAGCCACTCCCGCCAATATGAACCTTTTGGAGGGACAAAAAGCCTCCGCACAGCACAAGATCGACGTTGAGATCGCCAACGCAAAAGAAATTGCCGCAAAAATAGAGGGCAAAACCGTAAAGTTCATGGCAAAGGGCGGCACAAGCGGACGTTTGTTCGGTGCCATAACAGCAAAGGATATTTCCGCGCAGATCAAAAAACAGTTCAACTGCGATATTGACAAGAGAAAAATAGCTTTGGACAGCGAGATCAAGACCTTTGGCGGCTTCGGAGCCGAAGCAAAGCTCTATACGGGCGTTTCGGCAAAGTTTACCGTTATGGTAGAGCAGATCGCGGAATAATATGCTCTCATAAAGCGGTATAATAGTCCCGCAATCCGACTAATTTTTCACTAAGGAAGTGTTTTTATGCCCGCAATAGACCTGTCCGAAATAAATCTCCCCTTTAACCTTGACGCGGAGCAGGCGGTGCTGGGTTCGGTTCTGGTTGACCCCACCACCGTTTCCTCCATTACCGCAAGGCTTCACCCCGAGCACTTCAAAGTACAGCTTCACAGCGACTTATTCTCCGTGATCTATCAGATGAGCATCTCGGGTCAGCAGATAGACGTTGTCACCGTTATGGAAAACGCCGTACGTCAAGGCGTATTTGAAAACAGCGAGGAAGCGAAAACCTACCTTGTCAAGTTAGCGGAAACAGCCATAAACCCGTCGGGGATCGAAAGCTATATCTCGATAATCACCGATAAATACATGATACGTCAGCTTATGATCGTATCAAAGGAGATTTTTGACTTAGCCGCCGCGGGCACGGAGGAAACCTCCGCCTTGCTCGACCTGGCGGAAAAAAAGATATTCGACATAAGGGACGATAAGGACTTGCAGGGTCTTACCCACATCAAGCCCCTTGTCACACAGCAGCTTGAGACCCTGTCCGAGCTTTCGGAAAACCCCGAAAGCGCACGCGGCACGGGCTTAAGCACCTCTTACTCAAATCTGGACAAGATAATCTACGGTCTTAACCCGTCGGACTTTATACTTATCGCCGCCCGCCCCGGTATGGGCAAAACCTCCTTTGCCACCAATATTGCCGCCAATGTGGCGAAAAACTACAAAACAAAAAAGATATGTATTTTTTCTCTGGAAATGTCAAAGGAGCAGATAGCCGCCCGTATTCTTCAAAGCGAAGCCAGAATTTCCTCCGACGCAATGCGAACGGGAAATATACCCGACAGCAAATGGACGGATATAGGCGAAGCGGTGGACGTTCTGTCACAGGTTGAAATTTACATTGACGATACCGCCAATATCTCCCTCGGAGAAATGAAAGCAAAGCTGAGGCGCATGAAAAATCTCGGATTGGTAATAATCGACTATTTACAGCTTATGTCAACGGGCAGACGGGACGGCAACCGAGTTGCGGAAATTTCCGAGATAACAAGAAGCCTTAAGATAATGGCAAAGGAATTGAACGTACCCGTTATCAGCCTGTCACAGCTTTCAAGAAGCCCCGAACAGCGCCCCGACAAGCGTCCTATGCTTTCCGACCTCCGCGATTCGGGCTCTATCGAGCAGGACGCCGATATAGTAATGTTCCTGTACCGTGACGGGTATTACAATAAAGAAGCCGAGTACCCCAACGCCTGCGAATGTATCGTTGCAAAAAACCGACACGGCGAAACGGGCACCGTTCCCATGAACTGGGAGGGCGAGTACACGCGCTTTACGGGGGTAGATTTTGCCCATGCTTAATGAGGAAAACAGGAATATATTAAATAAAGAAACAAATCCCGCCGAGGATTTAAACGCTGTAACAAAAAAGGTGTTAGCCGCGGTAAAGCAATACGATATGATAAAAAGCGGCGACAGAATAATAGTTGCCTTAAGCGGCGGCGCGGACAGCGTTACCCTTCTTCACTGTCTTAACGAAATAAAGGATATACTCGGCTTTGAGCTTTTCGCCTGTCATGTAAACCACAATATAAGAGGAAAGGACAGCGACGAGGATCAGGCCTATGCCGAAGGCCTGTGCGGTAAAATGAATATATCCATAAGGGTGTTTTCGGTAGACGTGCTGGGAACGGCGGAAAAGCACCAAAGCGTCGAGGAAAGAGCAAGAGCCTTAAGATACGAAGCCTTTGCGCAGGAAGCGTCAAGGCTTGGCGCAAAGGTGGCTACCGCGCACAATTCCTGCGACAACACGGAAACGGTATTTTTGAATATGCTGAGAGGTACGGGATTAAAGGGCTTATGCGGAATACCTCCGGTAAGAGATTATCTTATCAGGCCCTTGATTTTGTGTACCCGCGAGGAGATCGAGAGCTACTGCAAGGAAAAGTGTCTTGAATTTGTTACCGACAAAACCAACTTTTCCACCGCCTACACAAGGAACAAGATACGTCTGGAGCTTTTGCCCAAAGTGCTTGAAATAAACCCCTCTCTTTACGACGGAATAAGCAGAATGACCTCTTCTCTTACGGAGGACAGCGTTTTTCTTGAAAAAATGGCAAAGGAAAGGCTTTCGGAAGCAAGGCTTGAAGATAATATATACAGCAGCGAAAAGCTTGCGGCGCTTCCCCGCCCTCTTCTGACCCGCGCAATATCGCTTATGCTAAGAGAAAGGGACATTGAGCCTACCACGATAAAAATAAACGGGTTTGAAGAGATAATTAAAGCGGGAAAGGGCAAGGTCAATATTGAAAAAAACAAATTTGCCGTTGTAAAAAAAGGCAGGGCGGAAATACAGATAATTATTCAAAATTACCGCAAAAGAAACTGAAATTCCCGGATTATCGTAAAACAAACCGAAAATTCACACATAAATTTCATAAATACATTTGCTTTTTTTTCGGTTATATGATATAATATTCGGAAAGGTGTTTTAACACTAGACATTTAACAATAAAAAAAACAGGACGTAAATTATGAACAGCAGCATTGAAAAGATTCTTTTTTCCGAAGAGGAAATAAAGGAAAAAGTAAACCGTGTGGGAAAAAAAATTTCCGAGGACTACAAGGGTAAAAATCCCGTTTTAGTGGGAATACTTAAAGGCAGCGTGGTATTTATGGCGGACTTGATGAGAGCCGTGGATATAAACTGCAAGATCGCCTTTCTGACGGCCAGCTCCTATGGGAACAACTCATTTTCCTCGGGAAGGGTCGAGATCGGAAATAACTTAAGAGACTCTTTGGGCGAGGATATAGAGGGCAAGGACATTATCCTTGTAGAGGATATTCTGGACACTGCCGCTACCCTATACGCCGTCAGAGAAAAGGTGAAGGAGCTGAATCCCGCTTCAATTAAAATTTGTACCTTTATCGAAAGGCAAATAGAAAGAAAGGTTGACTTAAAACCCGACTACAAGTGCTTTGATATAGAGGACGGATTTATTGTGGGCTACGGTCTGGATTACGCCCAAAGCTACAGAAATCTGCCCTATG
>JAAVIG010000223.1 GCA_014796735.1 Oscillospiraceae bacterium | reverse complement strand
GTCGGGTGTGATAGGCGCGTATGTAAGCGCGGTGGGAAACGGACTTCCCACAGGCCCCGCGATAGTGATAGCTGCAAGCGTTACGGCGGTTATAAGTCTTTTGTTCGCTCCAAAGAGAGGAATAATAAACCGCGCGATAAAAAGGAAAAGAAACAGGCTTAAGCTTACGGTGACAATGCAAAATGAAGAAAATGGGAGGGAGCGGGTTTGAAAAAAATTAAAGAAACGGGCTTTTTTAAGCCCGCCTGCTGCGGGGTACGGCTTCGCTTTTCCCAAAATAAGAAAGGTGGGTCACAAATATGAACGCGGCGGTGGAAATACAGCTTATAGCGGCTTTAACGGCGGCGGGCTGCGCGATTCCGGGGGTGTTCCTTTTGCTTCGGAAAATGAGCATGGTAAGCGACAGTATAACTCATACCATTCTTTTGGGTATAGTGCTGGCTTTTTTTGCAACAGATGATCTGTCCTCGCCGTTTCTGCTTGTTGGCGCGGCAATAATGGGGCCTGTTACGGTGTGGCTTACCGAGCTGCTTACAAAAACAAGATTAGTGTCAGAGGACAGCGCGACGGGTATAGTTTTCCCTTTGCTGTTTTCGATCGCGGTGATTCTTATCACCAAATACGCGGGAACTGCGCATCTCGATACTGATTCGGTGCTTCTTGGCGAGCTTGCTTTTGCCCCCTTTGACCGAATGGTGGTATTTGGCTTGGATATAGGGGCGAAGGGTCTGTATATAAGCGGGGGACTGCTTATTATAAATATTACCTTTGTTTCGGTCTTCTTTAAGGAATTGCAGGTGGTGTCTTTTGACCCCGTGCTGGCGGCGGTTATGGGATTTTCTCCGACAATTGTGCATTATTCGCTTATGACGGCGGCTTCTCTTACTGCTGTCGGGGCGTTTGAGGCGGTAGGGTCGGTTTTGGTCACTGCCTTTATGATCGCGCCTGCCGCGGCGGCTTATCTGATAACCGATGATTTAAAGAAAATGCTGTTTATCGCGGTGGGGATAGGGGCGGTCAGCGGGGTTCTCGGGTATCATACGGCAATGGTGCTGGAGGTTTCGATCGCGGGGTGTATGGCTTGCTGGACGGGGTTGTTTTTCTTGGGGGCGTTTTGGTATAGCTTGGCGGTCAAAAAAGTTAAAACGGGTATGTTGAAAAAACTAAAAAAGAAAAATTGAAAGCGGCGAAGCCGCAAATGTTTTTTTCGCTTCCTTTTTGCACTGCAAAAAGGAAGTGGGGGTGAAGCGGAGCTTTAGCTCCGCGAGGGGGCAAAGCCACCTGAAGTGAATAATTAAAACTAACACAGAAGCAGGCGCAGCCGCTGCTTCGGGCGTTGACATCTTGTCTGATAACAAATATAACCCGTCAAAACCTTGTTCTGCCTTAGTTTTGACGGGTTACTTTTTTTGGGTTTTTTACAGTCCTTTTTTTGATTATTTGACGGGCTCGTTTGGGGCAGTTGCTTTGGGCGGCGGAGCCGCGGGCGACAGCCCGCTGAAATGCGGCAGCATTTCAAAATTTTCGCCGTTAGGCGAAAATTTGGCTCCGCCCCTGTTGTGGGGCAGCTATTGCAAAGGAGCAGTTTTAAAGGATAGGGCGGCACAGCGTTATTGAGGGAGCTTGCAACATCATACATTGCACAAGCTGCGGGTAGTTGTGTTATTTTTACACTAACATTTTATAATGAGGTAAAAATGGAATTGTTCCCGAAACGCCTATTTTGCGGTAATATCCATACCGTTAAACGTGATTTTCGTAGGCACACCGACAAGATATTCTCCCTCTACCGCAGGTACATAGTATCCTCCGTAGCAGCTTCTTCCCTTATCGTCGTTATACTCTTCGGGAAGCTTAACGAGAATACGGTAAAAGGGAAGTACATACTCATAGCCTATTCCCGATCTGTACATAAGCTCTATACGCCCTATTTCCTCGTCGCCCGTAATATCATATGGAGCGGAAGAGAGATAGCCGCCCTCAGAAAGCAGCTTTTGAGCTTCCTCTGCCGAAATAATGGGATAGTCGACGATCTTCTCACAGTCCGTATCTGTAAAAATTCGTATTATCCACAGTCTGCCTTCGTCATTTGAAATAAACCTTACAAAGTTTAAGCTGTAATTTATCACTTTGTCCTCGTCGCTTTTTCCTCCGTCGTAAAACTCAACGCTCCCATTGTATTCGGCGTGAAGATTTTTTACGGGATTTTTCATTTTCAAAAGGTCTTTGTACTCGTTGATAAGATAATCTCCCGCGCGGCTTAATTCCTCTTCGGAAGCACTTTTGCTGAAATTGTATTCGCTTGGAAGCTCTATCCCGTCTTCAAATACGATATTTACGCAAAACGCAGTATCAACGTCTATGGAAATACCGTTTTGCTTCGCCCGTACTTCGCTGCCGCTGCATGAGTTTTTAATTACTCTTTCGATTTCTTCGTCGGGTGCGCCGTATTCCTTGAACTGTTCTCTTAAATTTTCAATATCCTCATTGCTGAGAGTAGTGTCTTTAATTTCCAAGCTGCCAATATCAAGACCGAAAAATTCCGCAGCGTTTATAAGTGTTTCTTTCATTTTTTCGCCGTCGGGATAAGTTGAGCTTGACGTAAACACAGGCAGCGTGCGTATATTCATATTTTCCGACCACGGGTTTCCGTTGTCAAGCTCCGACGGATCATTTACATGTATTCCCTCAAATCCGTTTGCGCTCATGCCCCAAAGGTCCAGACCTGTCAGCTCCAACACGGGCGGCTCCGCAAAGGTCAGCTTGGGTATAAAATTAACCCCGAGCGTTATAGCCAAGGCGGCGGCACAGACCGCGCCAAGCCCGATAAAAAATCTTTTTTTGATCGGCTTTTTCTCCGCTTCAATAATCAAGCCTTCGTCCACATCGGACATTTTATTTAATAATTCTTCTCCGTTCATACCGTATAGCCCTCTCTTTCCAGATACTCCTTAAGCTCGTTTCTGAGCCTGAACAGTGTTGTTTTTACATTGCTTTCTTTAATTCCGAAGCGCTTTGAAATACTTTCCACCGAATCGAGAAACCAATATCGGCGCATAAAAATATCCCGTTTCTCTTTTGATTTGGATTCAAGAAATTCGCTGATGCATTTTACTAAAATATCGCCGTCAAGTATTGCGTCAATGCTTTCTCCCGCGGGAATACACTGTTCCATTTCCTCGGACAGCTCCACAATGTACGCGCTGCGCTTAAGTCTGCTTCTTTCACGGCATACACTCAGCGAAAGATTGCGCGCTATCCTTGCCAAAAAAGCGAATAAGTATGTATACGGTTCTTTTGGCGGAATATTTTCCCACGCGCGAAAATAGGTGTCGTTTTCCACCTCCTCGGCGGTCATGCGGTCGGAGGTGATGTTATGTGCTATTTTTTGGAGCCTTTCGCCGTATTTGTCCTTGCTGCACCCAATAGCCTTTTCCTCGCGCCTTAAATACATTTTTACAATTTCCTCGTCTTCCACGATGCAAGTATTCCTTTCCTGTAATGATGAAGAGGTCAAACAATTTTAATTTTTAAAATTGTACAAACAGCTGTTTTTATTTTGTCCCCTCAACCTATAAAACGCCTTTTTTATGTCAGAGGTTACATTTTTTTCAAAAATTTAACAATATATGTTTTCGAGAGGGAAGTGCCGTTATTATTTTATCAAAAAAATTCTGCCCCGACAACAGTCGGAGCAGAATTTGTTTTATTCAATTGTTATTTTAAACTGTCCATTGGCGTAATCCCCTTTTCTTATACTGAGGAATTGATCCTTAACGATTGAACTGAAATTATCATCGGAATCACCCCTGTCTATGGGATTAACTGTATATATTTTATACATATGGCTTTTTATTTCATCGCTCTGAAGCGTTTCCGCAGACATACGCTGCGCCATATATTAAACATCTTGAATTGGGTCGGTTGCGTAAGCTATTCTTGTTGAACTAAATGTTCCGATTAAAGCCGCTTGTAAAATGTTGCAGCCGTTAGAGCTGAAATTTCACTTGTCGGCTTGGCTTTTCAGTCTTACACAATTGCGAGCCTCAATTCGCAATTTGTATTTGTTTCTGTTTCCATTGGACTCGCCGCCTTTCCCGAAAAAATTTATACAGATGCCACTCTGTATATCGAAAACAAAACGATCTTGATTTTGTTTAAAGCTGTTGAGAAGGAAGTATCAAGGCTTTTGCTTTCATTCGTAGGAAATCGCTACATTCATGTCCGCCCGTATCTCCGATACTCTGATTTAACATTTGCGTTAAACCGTTTTGTTTATTTGTATTGGCTGCCGACATTCCCTCAGATTATCTGCATATACCGTGTCAATCCTGTCAGTCATCAGCGATTTGACTTATGCCAAGCTTCTAATCAATTGTTGGTCTGAGGTTTTCTGTTTCTCTTTCCTTGACTATATAATACCATGAATTAAACCTAAAGTCAACAGTTTTTTAATAGTTAAATTGTATATAGTTTTGAACATTTGTGGAATATTTTTGTAGCATTTTATACATATTTTTTAAATAATCGTTGAAATTTGATTTTTTTCTCTTGACTTTAAGCAGTATATAATATATAATATATAAGGTTGATTTTTTGAGGCGGACAACGCCTTCGGAGAAACCAACGACAGAATTTGAAAGGAGACGCGCTTGCCGAAAGAATGGCTTAAGCGTAAAAATATATGGCTGACGAAAAAGAATTGAATGAGGAATTTGAAGAATACGAGCCTCAGATAGTTGAGCTGGACGGCGAACCCTTTGAAGTAATAGACGCCGTTTGCTACGACGGACAAAATTATGTCGCTCTTGTTCCTTATTCCGAATCTGATGAGCTTGAGGAAGAAGAGGTTGAGTTCATTATTTTAAAAGAGGTTGAGGAAAACGGCGAATACATGCTTGCCACCGTTGATGATGAGGAGCTTTACAATGAGGTGGGAGAAGCGTTCATAGAACATCTCGGCGAGGTTTTCGGCGATGAACACGACCATGACTGTGATTGTGAGGACTGCAAATAATTTATAAGCATTTCCGCAAATATACAGGTATTATTTTACGAAAAAAACAAAAAATATTATTACTGCTACGTTTAGTTAGTGTGGTGGTTCATAAAATCCAACACATAATTAAAAGGGATTTCTCTATTGCAGCGGATTGCAGACCTCCCGTACTGCGGACGAAGGGAGCGTGAACCTGCGATGGGATCTTAACCCACCCTGCTCTAAAGCGGGTTTTTATTTCATCATGCGACGGCGCGGCGGTTATCGGACTCTTCTTCGGAAGAGTCCGAATTTTTATGCCGTGCTGTTATTGGCGGGATAAGACCTTTTTTCAAAATACGAATATTAACGCCTTTTGAATACTCCTACTACATTTTCCTTTAAAAACAGTATTTCAAAGTCTTCGGTGTAAAAATCTTCCACTCTCTCCCTGCCTTTATCAAGCCTTAGATCCACCACGTAATATTCCGTGATTTGCTCCGTGCTTTCAAGCTGATAAAGCTCCATTCTGTCTGACATATTCGGCAGTATAAAAGTAGAGCAGGAAACGGAAGCATCGTTGGGAACAAGACCGACAGCGTAATCGATAGCTTCTCTTTGCGCGGCGGTTTTGCCGTAATATTCATAATAATTCAGCTTGCCGCCGTAGGTGCCGATAAAAATAATGACTGAGCTCAAAACCGAGCATAAAAGCAGTTTTTTTCTTTTATCACCCATATCAGCGTAATTTATAACCGACAGATAGATCAAAAGCGCGCCGCTGCCAAAGCCGTACTGATAATTTATATCATATTGATACACGTAATTTGTCATAATGTTCACAAGCAAAAACGGTATCAAAAGTATAAGCCTCGATGCCTTTTTGGAGCAAAAGGGCATGAGCAAAAGCGGCACAAACATTTGCAGTATATACATTATCTTATTTTCCGTAACCGACTGGTACACCACATAAAGGGGATTCTGAATCGCTGCTTTAATAACGGTAAACACTCCTCCCTCATCATAAATATAATTATTATAGTGCCACGTCATAACGCCGTCGCCGTAAGCAGATAGCATACCTGTTACACAGATAAAATAAATTATTGAAAAAGCGAGAAGTAAAAAATTACATTTGTAGTTTTTATCGGCAAAAATAAAATACAGCGCTATCACCGCCACATAAACCGCCGCGTCCTCTTTCACAAGCAAGGTAAGTAAAGCGAAAATAAAAACTACAATCGTCTTTTTTCTTTCCAAAAAATATATAAAAAATAATAACAAGGGGGCAAGAAAATTATTTTCGTGTATGTAAAACAAACACCCGCCCGTAAAAGTGGGATACAGGATATAGCAGACGGCAAACGCAAGGGAGGAAAGGTTTGACAGCTTATGATTCCTGCAAATTTTTACAAGAGGCACAACACCTGCCGCCACAACCGCGCACTGCCCGATCATTAAGGTGACGGGGGAGGGGAAAAGGCAGTAAAAGGGTAGAAGCAGGTAAAATATCGGCGAGAAATGCACGGCAAAGTGAGATAACAGCCCGTCCCGTTCGCAG
>JAAVIG010000222.1 GCA_014796735.1 Oscillospiraceae bacterium | reverse complement strand
GTACCATACCCCCGCCACGGAAACGGAGGAAATATCGGTGTACCCCTTTGAAGCGTCGCCGAAAAGGGATATGACCACCGAGCTTATATTGTTGGCGATTATCACTTTTTTGCCGAGTCCGATAATAAAGCGCGTGACGCCCTCGCTGATGTCGTCGGCGGAGGACACTCTGCTGTCTATTTCTCTTTCGATCACTCCGTAGCGTACGATAGGCCCCGCAACAAGCTGAGGAAACAGGGAAACGTACATCAGAAATTTTAAGGGGTTGCGCTGTACATTTACCTTGCCCCAATACGCGTCCAAGATATAGGAAATTATCTGGAAGGTGTAAAAGCTGATGCCGATAGGAAGTCCAATGTGCGGGGCGGGAATGTCAAAGGGAAGTATCGCGCTCAGGTTTTCCGCAATAAAATCGGTGTATTTAAAGACGGCGAGCGCGCCGAGGCTTACGACTAAAGAAATTATTACCCCGATTTTTGAATAGGGTGTATTCCGGAAGCGTTCGATCAGCAGGCCGCAGAAATAGTTGACGATAACGCTGCCCAGCAGAAGTATTATCCAGAAGGGCTCGCCCCAAGCGTAAAAAATAAGGGAGAACAGTATTAAAACGCCGTTTTTCCAGTGTATGTTCTTTGAGATGAAATACAGTAGAAGACAGGCGGGCAAAAAGGCGTAGAGAAAAAACAAATCCGAAAAGACCATATTTGCTCCTTGTTTTTTTATTTATGTAAAGCTTTTGCGGTTTTTGTAAAAATATTTTATCCCAAACCCGTTTTTAAAAGGGCTTTGTATTAAGATAGGCTTGTCCCGCGCGAAATCGACAAAGTCCGCCCTTTTATTATAGTACTTTTATCCGAGTATTTCAAGAGCAATTGAAAAAATTTTATATTATTCCATGACTATTGACAAATTTATTTCAGAGGGTTATAATAAAGCATATAATAATCGGACGGTTTTCTTGTTAAAAGGAGTATTATGAATAAAAATAAAAAGGCGAAAATATTCTTGATTTCAAGCTTGATCGTGCTGATCGTTTTTTTCATAGGAACAATGTCGATCTTTTCCCTGTCCGTAGGTAAAAACAACAACGAAATCATATCGGACATGGGAAATATATACATGTCGGGTATGAGCAAAGAGATCTCCATGCATTTCGAATCTATCGTTAAGCTGCAAATAGAAAGAGCGTCAACGATCTTGAACTCCGTTCCCGACGACGGAGATTACGACGAGGAAACCTTAAACAGCCTTATAAGAGAAGGACATGTGCTCGGTTACGACTATCTTGCTTTAATGGACTCGGACGGCAATTTTGAGACGATTTACGGCGAGCGGATCATACTTGACGATCCTCCGTCGTTTGTAAAATCCATGAACAACGGTGAGAAAAAGGTCGCAATTGCAAGAAAAGAAAGCGATAACGACAACGACAGCACAAACGATGTTATAGCACTCGGCGTTTCCGCCGAATACTGCATGAAAAGCGGCAGGAGAAGTACCGCGATAGTTGCGTCTATCCCCGTCTCGGAGGTAAGCGCGGCGCTTTCTTTGGACACCGCGGGCGAAGAGGTATTGACCTATTCCCATGTTATACGGCGTGACGGCAGCTTTATTATACGCAGCGCAAATGAAACGGAAAATAACTATTTTGACAGGATAAGAGACTCATATAAGACAACAGAAGGAAATAATATCGAAGCGTACATCAATGAGCTTCGCGGCGCGATGGAAAGAAACGAGGATTATTACAGGGAATTTTTCATAAGCAGCGGAAATCTGCTCAATGAAAGGCGCGCTTTATACTGTACCCATATCAACAACTCGGAATGGTATCTTGTTTCCATAATGCCGTACAGCACCATCAACAGCATCATAGGAAGGTCAAATACCGTACAAAACGCTTTGTATACAATTTCCTTGGTAATAGTTGTATCGGTAATAGTGATAATTTTTATTTTCTATTTCCGTATGACACAGAATCAGCTGCGTGAAATGGAGACGGCAAGGCAGGAGGCAATGCGTGCCAGCAAGGCCAAAAGCGAATTTTTGTCCAATATGAGCCACGATATACGAACCCCCATGAACGCAATCGTGGGTATGACGGCTATTGCGATTACACATATTGACGACACCCAGCAGGTGCAGACCTGTCTTAAGAAAATTTCGCTTTCGAGCAAGCATTTGCTGGGATTGATAAACGACATTCTCGATATGTCAAAGATCGAGAGCGGCAAAATGACCCTTAACATGGATATGGTCTCTCTGCGCGAGGTTATGGACAATATCGTCAATATAGTTCAGCCGCAGGTCAAGGCCAAGAAACAGAATTTTGACGTATCCATTCACGATATACAAAACGAAAACGTATTCTGCGACAGCGTAAGACTGAATCAGGTAATTTTAAATCTGCTCTCAAACGCTATCAAATTTACTCCCGACGAGGGGAATATTGAAACCATGCTGTACCAGGAGACTTCACCCAAGGGCGATGAATATATCCGAGTACATCTGCGGGTCAGGGACAACGGTATAGGAATGTCACCCGAATTTAGGGAAAAGGTCTTTGAATCCTTTGTTCGCGAGGATAACAAGAGGGTTCACAAAACCGAGGGCTCAGGTCTCGGAATGGCGATCACAAAGTATATCGTAGACGCTATGGGCGGCGAGATAGAGGTTGAGAGCGAACCGGGAAAGGGAACCGAATTCCATGTCGTTATAGATATGGAAAAAGCAACCGAAAGCGAAGAGAAAATGATCCTGCCCAACTGGAAAATGCTTGTTGTGGACGACGACAAGATGCTTTGCCAGAGCGCGGTCAGCTCTCTTACCGAGATAGGCATAAACGCCGATTGGACGCTTAACGCGGAAAACGCGCTCGACATGGTAAGAGAAAACAGCAAAAACCGCACTCCGTACGATATTATATTGGTGGACTGGAAGCTGCCCGGTATGGACGGCATAGAAGCGGCAAGAATTATCCGCAGCGAAATGAACAGCAACGTCCCCATTATCCTTATCTCCGCCTACGATTGGAGCGAGATAGAGGACAAGGCGCGGGAAGCGGGAGTTACGGGATTCATTGCGAAGCCGCTGTTCAAATCCACTCTTTATCACGGTCTGCGTCCTTTCTCCGAGCAGAATGGCGCTGCGGAAAGCCGTACGGCGGAGGAAGGCGGGCATAGGTTCGACAGCGTTAAGGTGCTGCTTGCCGAGGACAACGATCTTAACTGGGAAATCGCCTATGAGCTGCTTACTCCTCTGGGGCTTGATATAGATCACGCGGAAAACGGCAAGGTGTGCGTGGAGATGTTCCGTGCTTCTCCCGAGGGATACTATTCGGTGATACTTATGGATATTAGAATGCCCATTATGTCAGGTCTTGAAGCCTCAGAAGCAATACGTGCGCTGGGGCGTTCCGACGCCGCTTCTATACCGATCATCGCAATGACCGCCGACGCGTTTTCGGAGGATAGGCAAAGGTGTCTTAACGCGGGAATGAACGCGCATATCGCTAAGCCCATAGATGTCGCGGAGGTTCAAAGAATGATAGATAAATATGTTAACGGGGATAACGGCATGTTCTGAAAAAAAATTTTTAGCTTAATTTTTTTCGGGAAATGCGGTACAATAAACTAAACACAATATTTGCAAATCAAAGGAGAAAAGAGGTTATTTCACATGGAGATCACAAAGGACATTTTGTATGTCGGCGTTAACGATCATGAGGTAGACCTGTTTGAGGGTCAGTACGTTGTTCCCAACGGTATGGCGTACAATTCCTACGTGGTCATGGACGGCAAAACAGCGGTTTTTGATACCGTTGACGCGCGTTTTACTCATGAATGGCTGGATAATATCGAAAAGGCATTGGACGGCCGCAAGCCCGACTACCTGATAATTCAGCATATGGAGCCTGACCATTCCGCCAATATCGCTAATTTTATGCAGGTCTATAAGGACGCCGTTATTGTTTCAAGCGCAAAGGCCTTTGCGATGATGAAGCAGTTTTTCGGCACGGATTACGAGGAAAGGCAGTTAGTGGTTGCCGAGGGCGACACCCTTTCTCTCGGAAAGCATACTCTGACCTTTGTTGCCGCTCCCATGGTGCACTGGCCCGAGGTGCTTGTAACATATGACAGCTGTGACAAGGTGCTGTTTTCCGCCGACGGCTTCGGTAAATTCGGGGCGCTGGACGTTGAAGAGGACTGGGCCTGCGAGGCAAGACGCTATTATATAGGAATAGTTGGCAAATACGGCGCACAGGTTCAGGCACTGCTTAAAAAAGCTTCGGGACTTGATATACAGACTATCTGCCCGCTTCATGGCCCTGTTTTAAAGGAAAATCTGGGCTACTATCTTGGCTTGTACAATACATGGTCTTCCTACGAGCCCGAGAGCGAGGGTGTGGTTATCGCTTATACCTCCGTTTACGGTCATACAAAGGCGGCGGTTGAAAAGCTTGCGGAGATACTAAAGAGCAACGGCTGTCCCAAGGTAGCCGTTACCGATCTTGCCCGCGACGATATGGCAGAGGCGGTTGAGGACGCTTTCCGCTACAATAAGCTTGTACTTGCCACCACCACCTACAACGCGGATATTTTCCCCTTTATGCGCACGTTTATCGAGCATCTTACCGAAAGAAACTATCAGAACCGCACGGTAGGCTTTATTGAGAACGGCACATGGGCTCCTCTTGCGGCGAAAACTATGAAATCCATGCTTGAAAAGAGCAAGAAGCTTACGCTTTTAGAGCCTGTGGTTACAATTAAATCGGCGCTGAACGAGGAAAGCACCGAGAAGCTCAAGGAGCTTGCGGCGGCGCTCAGCACCGATTACATCGCAAGAAGCGGCGAGACTGCCAATAAAAACGACCTGACCGCTCTTTTCAATATCGGCTACGGTCTTTATGTCGTTACCTCCAACGACGGTAAGAAGGATAACGGACTTATCGTAAACACCGTTACACAGGTGACTAATACTCCCAACCGCATTGCGGTAACTATCAACAAGGACAATTACTCTCACCATGTTATAAAGCAGACGGGAATTATGAACATCAACTGTCTTTCTCAGGACGCGCCTTTCTCGGAATTTGAAAAATTCGGCTTCCAGAGCGGAAGAAGTGTTGATAAATTCGCGGGAGAGGAGGTTTTGCGCTCGGATAACGGGTTAGTGTTCCTTTCAAAGCACATCAATTCCTTTATGTCCTTAAAGGTTGAGCAGTATGTGGATCTTGGCACTCACGGAATGTTTATATGCAATATCACCGAATCCCGAGTTATTTCCAATGTTGAGACAATGACCTATACCTATTATCAGAACAACGTTAAGCCTAAGCCCAAGACCGAGGGCAAGAAGGGCTTTGTATGCAAGGTTTGCGGTTATGTTTACGAGGGGGACGAGCTGCCCGAGGACTTTATTTGTCCTCTCTGCAAGCATGGAGTGGCGGATTTTGAGCCTATCGGATAAAATTATAATGTGCTGTAAAGAAATTAAAAAATAAAAAATGAAAGCGGCGAAGCCGCAAGAGTCTTTTTCGCTTCCTTTTTGCACTGCAAAAAGGAAGTGGGGTTTGGGGCAAAGCCCCAAAAAGTGATTGATTACAACTCACAAAGAAGCAGGCAACTAAGCGTCTGCTTTGTGTGCCGACATCCTTGTCGGCACTTTGTGCAGACGCCGGTTCGCATCCATGCGAAGCCGCCGCTTCGGGCGTTGACATATTTCTTAATAAAATATACCCGTCAAAACCTCATTTTACCTTGGTTTTGACGGGTTACATTTTTTTGAGTTTTTTTACAGCCCCTTTTGGATTAGTTCTGGTTTTCGGTTTGCTTTTTATGATTTTTTATGTTATAAAAATTTTGTAAAAAATTTTCCTTTTTTGTTACCAACCTGTTTTGTTTTTCGTATATAAAAATGAAGGACCTTCAAGAGACATTTTCGG
>JAAVIG010000221.1 GCA_014796735.1 Oscillospiraceae bacterium | reverse complement strand
GTGTTTTATTCACGTTCGTGTCGCAGGTGCTGCGTTATTGATTATGTGTTTTCATTGGCAATGTTGTATGCTCCCATTAGTTTGTACAATGTATGATTATGCTTGCTCCCCCAATTGGGTTGTACCGCCCTATCCTGTAAAACTACTCCTTTTGCAATAACTGCCCTACAACAGGGGCGAAGCCAAATTTTCGCGTTGCGAAAATTTTGAAACGCTTACGCGTTTCAGCGGGCTTACGCCCGCGGCTCCGCCGCCAACAGTATTCGTCGCTCTCTCCTTTGCTCTGATCAAGCCTTACCTCACGAAAGCAGCTGTTTTCTTCACACCCAACAAAAACAGCCTGACCTCCAAAAGCAAGTCAAGCTGTTTTGTTTATTTATCTGTAATCAAAAGCTTATTCGCTTCCCGCCACGGCAACGTTTTCTATTCTCACTGCAAAAGGTCCCTCATACTCGCTGTCCGAATACTTTTCCGTTGAGAACACAAAATTCTTATGCGCCTGCGTAATTATGCCGTTCACCGAACCGCCCGTTACTTTGGAGATTGTGCTTCCGTCAAACAGATAACCCAGACGTATTTCACCGCCAAAGTGTCCCGTAAACGGATCTATTTGAAAATCGGAAAATTTCACTACCTGCAAATAAGGCTTTTTCTTCATTTCCTCAAAACTTTGCGTTCCCGCTTCAAGCTTTATCTTCTCGTAACTGCCTGTGGGCGTTATCCCCAGATACTGCGCAAAACGGTTAACGCCGTGAATAGCCTTTAACGTTCCGTTTTCGATAAGCTTAAGATCGGACATCTTTATACCCTCTCCGCTGTAAGGCACAGTGGCGATACAAGTGATATTAAGCATTTCGCTGGTAACGCCGTCTCCCTGAACCTCCGTCCCCGCGGAATAGTCGGAATACTTCGCGTATATCGCCGACGCGTTGGATTTTGCGGTATAGTAGCCAAGCACTGCCGCAACCTCGCTGCCGCTGAGTATAACGTCGTAGCTGCCGCTTTTAAGGCTGCGCTTTGCCGCCGATCTGTCCTTTGCGGCGGTTATTCCCTCCGCTGCCTTTTCCGCTATAGCTTTTTCGTTTATATCGTCGTACTTAAAGTCGTAGTAAAGCTCAACGTCCTCCTCGGAGGTGCATTGAGTTACAAATTCACCGTTTACCGTAAATTTATTGAAGCTTACATCTACCCCGTCGGAATTTACTATACGGTGATGCTCGTTTACCGCGAAAAACTCGGCCGAATTTATAAAAGCCTCGCTGTCGTTGTCTGCGGAAAACAAAGCCTTTGCCATGCGCTGAACCGCTTCGTCCGCCGCTTTCGGCGCAGCGCTTGTGTCTTCCTTTTGGATGCCGTCACCCTTGACAAGCTCATAAAACGGATTGGCGGCAAACTGCGCCGCATAATAAGCATCCGAAAGCTTTTTCCTTATCTCTTCGTCCGTCATGGTGGGGAAAATCCCCGCTCCCGCGCTTCCTCTGAGAGTGCTTCCGTCCTTTTGTATGTCGCGGTACACAGTAACATCGTAAACCGTTACGTCCTTCGTGCGGCGGGTATCCAATTCCTTGCGGATAAAAAACAGCTCGCTGCTGCTCCTTTCGGTTTTGTTTATCAGATACTTTTCTATGCCCTCTGACTTTAATATATCGATTATTTTATTTATCATTGTGTAATCCACCTTTCCTCCTGAGAAGTGCCGAGCAAACGCTCCGACACGACGGGCTTGAAAGAAACCGTTTTTCAAGTTCCTTCAAACTTTACCTCTTCTTAGCCCAATGAGATCCTTGCCTTGATATAAGGCCCGCCGTCCGATACCTTTACCCACTCCTTGTAGCCCTTGCCGCACATGCCCGTGCCGCAAAGCTCAACGTCCCTGCTTATCATGGAAATGGATTTCAGCAGATCGGGCACATAACCCGTCATAACTATGGGAGCGAACACCTTTCCCGTAAGCTTTCCGTCCTTTATCTCCTTAGCCATGCTCACCATCATCTGTATGCCCCAGTTTTTGGGGTCTTCCATGCCGCTGCTGGGAGTTGAGAGCAGGAAACCGTACTCGATCGACTTTATCATATCCTCGACGGTATCGTTTCCGCCCAAAAAGTAAGTGTTGGTCATACGGGTGTAAGCCTTGCGTTCGTAGCTTTCTCTGCGCCCGTTGCCCGTGGGTGCGGTGCCCAGAAGGAGCGCGCTTTTTGCGTCGCAGAAGCCGCCTTTAAGTATACCCTTGTCTATTACAAGAGTATCATGAGCCTCCTCACCCTCGTCGTCAAAGAAATAAGTGGCGGTCTGATCCACCGCGCAGGCGCTGTCGTGCATTGTTACCAACGGAGAGGCTACCTGTTTTCCGATATAATCCTTCGCAAGAGCACGGTTCTTTGCGAACATATCCATTTCAACTCCGTGTCCGAAGGCCTCGTGTACGATCATACCCGTAACCTCAGGTTCGCATATGCAGTCGTATACTCCGGGAGTAATCGGCTCGCCCGAAAGCAGCTCAAGGGCAGTGTTAACCGCCGTATCAGCCAACCCTTCCATTTGCTCCATGACCTCCGCTCCGCCCAAAACGGAAGCTCCCTTGTAGCCCTGCTGGATATTGTCTCCGCTTTTTGCGACGGCGAAAACCACTCCCGAAGACCACATAAGATTTTGGGTAAGATCGCGTTCTCTGCTGATAAAAATATTGGAGTACCTGCGGTATTCAAACATCACCATACAGTCTATCACGCGTTCGTCCTTTGCCATTGCGTTTTGGCGAAGCTCGGTAAGCTTTGATATTATTTTATCGTCCCCAAGCTCTTTGGGATCGATCTCATAATCCGACGCTTTATCGAGTGTAAGGGGTCTGTCCGAGGGCAAGCCGCGGTTTTCGCTTCCGTAAAGCTTTACGGCGCGGTCAACTCCCTCGATTATTTTCGGCAGCAGCTCCTCGCTTAACTCGTTAAAGGAGTACTCCGCCTGTCCGCTTTTGTCAAAAACTCTGATAACAAAGCCTCTGTTGTTAAAAAACGGGCTGGGTGAAATGCCAACGCCTGTTGAAGCGACCTGATACCGTGTATCCTCGCTGTCCGTTCCCAGCATGGAACAGTAGTCGTATTTTTCGCACAGCAGCTTGACCAGCTTTTTTGCAGCGGGTCTTATTTTTTCAAGATATTCGCTTTTCTTTACTTTCATTTTATTCCGCAAACGTCCTTTCCTTTGTTTTTTTAGAAAAATTTGTAAACTATAATAAATATAATTATAGCACTTTGAAACCGATTTGTCCATACACGGAAAATTTACCGAGGTATGGTTTTGTGAAAAAATATAGGCGTACAAGCCCAAAAAAATTATTTTTTTGTGTAAATGTCCCTTTGAAATATTTTTGGTTTTTTGATATGATAATAACTGTCGAACAGCTTATATCAAAGGCGTAGAAATCACGGCGGTTTCTGCGCCTTTTTGTTGTCCGGCATAGAATTTGTCTTCACAAGATGCGCGCGTAATACTGATCCCTTTTAAAACTGTGGGTATTACGTCAGTTTAAAAAGGTATTGGTATAAGCTTGTGAAGACAGGTTATCAAACATTTTACTCGGAGGTCTTTATGGAACAAGAAAAAAAATCACTTTTTTTGGGTACCGAAAAAATATCAAAGCTTATGATAAAATTTTCCGTCCCCTGTGTGCTGTCACTGTTGGTCAGCGCGCTTTACAATATAGTCGATCAGATATTTATCGGCAACAGCGAGCTGAGCGCGCTGGGAAACGCCGCTACGGGCGTTGTGTTCCCTATCTTTATCATAGCGCAGGCGTTTGCGTGGTGCTACGGCGACGGCTGCGCGGCGTATCTTAACATATGTCAGGGCAAAAACGATTCGCAGAATGCTCACAGATCTATCGGAACGGGCATTACCGTTACTTTGATCTCGGGCATTGTGCTTATGGCGATCTTTTATCCGTTGAAAACGCAGATATTGACTTTGTTCGGAGCATCGGAAAACAGCATTGATTATGCGATCGAGTACTTTGATTTAATTCTCGCTTTCTTCCCTATTTTCATGCTGTCCAATATGATGAACGCCGTAATACGCGCGGACGGTACTCCCGCCTGGTCTATGGCGTCAATGCTGGCGGGCGCGCTTACCAACATTATTCTTGACCCCGTATTTATCTTCGGGGCAAAATGGGGAATGTTCGGCGCGGCTCTGGCAACGGTCATCGGTCAGACGGTTTCCTTTGTTATCACATTTATTTACTTTTTCCGCACCAAAACCTTTAAGCTGAAATTAAAAAGCTTTATCCCGAATTTTAAAGTATTTTCGGGCGCGCTTCAGCTTGGCGTATCTTCATTTATAACACAGATGACGATCGTTATTATATCGCTGGTCTGCAATATCATGCTTGCAAAATACGGCGCAATGTCGCATTACGGCGTTGATATTCCCATTGCTATCATCGGTATCGAGAGCAAGGTGTTCACCGTGGTGATAAATCTTGTGGTTGGAATCGTTCTGGGCTGTCAGCCCATTATCAGCTACAATATGGGTGCGAAGCGTTATGACCGCGTAAAGGAGCTGTACCGAAAAATACTTCTTTGCACCGTTGTTATCGGCCTTGCTTCAACACTGCTGTTTGAGCTTGCTCCCAACGCCGTTGTGGGAATGTTCGGAACGCCCACAAATATTCCTAATCCCGACGACTACTGGAAATTCGGAGAACTGACTTTCCGTATATTCCTTTGCTTGGTTACATTTACCTGCACGGTCAAAATGACCTCAATTTTCTTTCAGGCGGTGGGAAAACCGATACACGCGGTCGCTGCGTCAATGATCCGCGATATTATATGCTTTATTCCGCTGATAATTATACTCCCTGCCTTTTTCGAAATAGAGGGCATACTTTATGCCGCGCCCTCAGCGGATCTTATAGCCATGATCGTTGCCGCCATACTTACCGTGACATTTATGAAAACGCTTAAGGCGAAGCCGTCGGAGGAAAGTACCGATACTGTGCTTAAGCCGTCTTCCAAGGGGGTTATTATCACTATTGCGAGAGAACACGGCTCTTCGGGCAAGCAGATAGGAAAGATAGTGTCGGAAAGACTGGGAATACCTTTTTACTATAAGGAAATGACCGCTCTTGCCGCGCAGGAAAGCGGACTTGACAAGGAGTTTATCTCCGACCTTAACGCTAACGCGCCCGCAATGCTGCACAGCCTTTATTTAAGCACCGACGTGGTGCAGCAGGCGATCGCCGCGCAGGACAAGGTGATACGCAAGATCGCCGATAACGGAAGCTGCGTTATCGTGGGCAGAGCCGCGGATCATGTGCTGCGTGATTATGAGGATACGGTTCGTGTTTTCATTTACGCCGACGCGGATTATAAGATCGGGCGTGTTATGGAGGTGTACGGCGACAGCGCGGAGGAAGCTAAGAGAAATATTCACCGCTCCGATGAAGCGAGAGCTTCTTATTATAAAAACATTTCCGGACTGAACTGGGGCGACAGGCATAATTACGAGTTAATGCTTGACAGCTCGATAGGGCTTGAAGCAAGCGCGGACATTATATGTGATTATGTTCGGGGAAGATCGAAATAACGTTATTTAAAAAAGCAATGATAAAATAAAAATCTTTTGCTCATATTATGTATGCTCCATTCTTTCACCCAAAGCATTCACCCGGCTTTCCGTGTAAAAAGAATAATATGAGATATTTCTTTTCTGCCTCATTTTACGGAAAGCGGGAACAACCGCTGATACTTGCCAAATATTTTTCGGCCCTGTCCATATCCTCTCTGACCGTTATCTTAAAGCACTCTCTGTCACCTTCAACTATCCTTACCTTTATCCCCGCGCGGCAAAACATTCCGCATACATCGGTAGCTTCCGCTTTCTCACTGTCGGTAAGCTTATTCCACACATCGTTGAACAGCCCTATTTTAAAGCACTGCGGCGTTTGTGCAAGGTACATTTCCGAACGCGGCGGGGCGGCGCAAACAAAACCGTTTTGACATTGCAGCACCGTGTCTGTAGCGTTAAGAGCGGTGCCGCTTGCGCCGTATTTTTTTGCGGCTTCAACCGCGCGTCTTATAGCTTTAACCGTAACAAAGGGACGGGCGGCGTCGTGAGTTGCCAAAATATCCTCGGAGGAGTCTGTTCCGCTGTATTTTTCGCACTCCCCGACCAACAGAGCCACCGTTTCGGAACGGGTATTTCCCCCTTTAACAATTTTCACCCTCGGATCCGAAAATAATCCCCCGCAGTGATCGATATAGTCCTCCGATACGGCAACAAAGACCTTTTCAATTTCCTCGCAGCGCAGAAAGCTGTCCACAGAGTAAGAAATTATCGGTTTCCCGTCCAGTAAAAGAAACTGCTTGGGAGTTTCCGAATTTGTTTCAGTTTTAAAGCGCGTGCCTTGTCCGCCCGCGCAAATTCCCGCAAATATCATATTTTCTCCCGAATTATTCATAAAAGATATTCTTTTATTTTCTCCCATGACCTCACCGCGCTTTTTCTCCGAAACCCTCTTAATACTAACTTTCGATTAAAAGTAGACATTCTTTGCGGTCTATTTTGTGTCCTGCAGCGTCATCGTCCTCGGCAGGCGTCAGCCTGCTGTCGTCCTCTTCCTTGCAGGACGCAAAATATCCTCGCAAATAATTTGTCTCCTTTTAACCGAAAATTAGTATAAAACAAAGTAAAGGAAATTTCGTCATAAGACAGCAAAACCGCTTTTTTACTTTTTAAAAGCGGTTTTGCGCAGGCTGTCGAAAAAAGTATAAACTTTTATTTTTCGGAATGAAAGGGGTCTTAGGGGGAAACCATCAGGGGTTCCCCCTAAATTGAGATCATAGCCTTAAAATCGAGGTGGAGCCATAGGCTCCGCCCGATTTTTGTTTTTTGACAAAGTCAAAAAACGGCGTCAGCTTGTCGGAAAACCACAGTTTTCAGAGGTTTTTCGACAAGCTGAGCAAAACCGCTTTTTCACTTTTTAAAAGCGGTTTTGTGTATGTGGTCTTACCGCAGCATATTTTGCCGCAGATCATAATCACCTTAGGATTCTTTTTCATCGTTGACTGACGTCCTGAAAGGCGCGAGAGGGAGGCCGTTGACGCCGAAAACAGTTACCTCGCCGTAGTTTGTCCAGTTGTATCTTCCGTAAAGAGGTTCTTTTACCTCGGGTGATGATATAAATATCCTGTCCCCCTTAAATTGCGGCTCGGCGGGCTTAAATTCCTTGTCCTCTCCCGCAATTTCAAAGCCTGTCACTTCTTCCTCGGTCTTAAAGCCGCGGCAGTGGTTAAAGGACAGCTCCATTCCCCCGTCTTTAAGCTCATAGCTTTTATACATCGGACTGAATGCCTCTTCCTTAAGATTTTCAAAGCCGTACACGCCGTACAGCGCCTGTAAAGCCAGTCTGTGACCTATGGGGAGCTTCTGCTTTGGGTGTATTTCGTCAAACTCGCCCTTATCCAAAGCAACACAGATACCGGTATTTTTAACGGTATCGAATACCTTCATCTGCGCCTCGCGAATAATGCACCAGTGCTTCCAATCGGGATCCGCCTTATAGCGGTGCATGGGAAGCTGTACGAAAAGGAACGGCAGCGAATCGTCTCCCCAATCGTTTCTCCAAAGCTGGATAAGCTCTCTGAAAAGCTTAAAGTAGGTTTTGGGGCGGTGATCGTCGCTTTCGCCCTGATAGTAGATAAAGCCCTTTAAGGTGTAGGGGCATACCCTTTGAAGCATGGACTTGTAAAGTACCGTGGCGGACATGGGATTGTATTCGCAGGGAGGTCCGGGATAGCGGCTTACTCCCGCGTAGGCCTGACACTCGTCCCATGTTCCGCCCGGGTTCTTTTCGTAGAACTCCGCGCTTTTTTTGTTCCACTGCTCTAAGTAATCGCAGTACTCGTACCACTCTTTTTCGATCTGTTCGTCGGTTTTTCCCGCGGTGGTTTTTTCTATATCCAGTAAGTATTCGTTGGTGTCCGAATCCTTTTCCAGTGCCTCTCTGCTCATCCAATAGGAGGCTGAGGTGCCGCCCCAGTTGCAGCCGATAACGCCTACCGTAACGCCTAACTTTTCCGCTAACTCACGCGCGAAGAAGTAACCCACGGCGGACCAGCATTTCGCGCTTTCGGAGTTGAATTCCGACCAGCCTGTGTTTTCCTCGCAGGTGAAGAAGTCTTTTTCTTTTATGGCCTTTTTCTGAGTGTAGTAAAATCTTACGTTAGGGTTTAAGTCCGAGGTCAAGGCGTCTTTTTCGGCGCAGTTTTGCAGCTCCAGCTCCATATTGGACTGACCGCCCGCCAACCACACTTCGCCGTAGGCCACGTTGGTAAAGGTCTTTTCCTCATCGCCGCAGGTAAGCTTAAGTGTGTAATCATTACCTGCCTTGTGGGCGGGTAAAAGTATCCGCCACTTGCCGTCTTTTACTCTTGCGGAAGCGGTCAGGCCGTCGATCTCCGCTTTTACCTCCGCCGCGTTTTCGCCCTCGCCAAAAATTATTACGGGCTTTTCACGCTGGAGTACCATGCCGCTGCTGAATATTGCGGCTGTTTTAAATTTGCTCATTTTAGTGCATATCCTTTCAATTCTGTACCGATCCCTTTTTAAACCGATGCAGCGCACACAGTTTAAAAAGATTAGTATTTAATACCGTCTTATGCTTTGCGCTATTATCATAAGTATCAGGCAAACGGTGTTCCAACCTATTATCACGCTGGGGGCCAAAAGCTGAGTATTACCCGTAAAGGCGGCGGCTAAAGCGGCGACTGTGCCTATCAGCGCGCCTCCCAACATTATGTACATACCCAGATTTATGTCCTTCAGCAATCGCTTTGCCGCAAGAATAGCGTTTGCAAAGCCGCTGAACGTGCCGTTGCAGCTCACCGCGCCGCTGCCCCTCGAGGCGTAGCGTGTGAAAGCGTAAAACAGCTCGTGCATGCCGTATGGAAGTATTTTGATCTGTTCGGGCGGTATCTCGAATACCTCCGCGATCTTTTCCACCGTTATTATGGAATCGGTGGTTTTTACCACCAATGAAACACCGCTGTCCGTAAGCTGCTGTAAGCAGGCCTTTATATTGCGGTTTGCCTTAAGCTCCACAAAGAACATTATGACCACTTCCCCCGCTACCGACAGGTAAATTGTTTCTGTGGCGTCCTTTGCGTACTTTTTTACCTTTTTCATATCGGGCACCTTTATATCGTGATGCATCATCTGCTCGCGGCTGCCCATTATCATGCGCTTATTTCCGTACCAACCCAATATTCCCAGATTATCCTCATAAACGCAGTTTTCCACCTTCACCAGAATGTCTTCCTTGTCGTTTATCATATCCTTGAACATGTTGGACATTGCCGAGCCGCTTTTTATGGCAAGGCTTGCGGCAAGGATTATGGCCTGATCCAATGCTATATTGTTAATGGAATTGGGCTGCTTGCAGTGCTTGATGTTGGAGTAGATTATAGTACCCGCGGGGAACAAAATGGAAGCGTCCACCATTACGGAATTGGTTTCGGAAAACTCCTCCGCCGCTTCATAGCCCAATACCACACTTTCGGATTTCGCCAATCCCATTCCCGCTCTTGTGAGAGGAACATTTACCATAAGCATCATCGAAAAAGGCGTCATAAGCGACATTACGGCGGTCAGCACGGTCAATGTCCAGTATAAGTTACCGTGCAGCGCTTCCGTACCGTAAGGGATCAAAAAAGCTATAAGCGCGGCTATTATCGATATTCCAACGGCAATAGGGGCGACTATTCCGCTCAGGCGGTCGGCTTTATCCTCGCCGTAACTGCTTTTAAGGAAGTCCGTCAGAAGCTCGGTCTTACGCATTGCCGCAAGGCAGGGCAGCTCTCCCGCCACGCCCTTGGTCAAAGCGGCGGCGGAATTACTTTCCACCATTACCGCAGAGTATTTGGCGGTATCTCCCGAGATAAAACGGAAGTTTCTTTTTGCTCTTGTCACCATCATAAGCTTGCCCAGCGTATTGAACATCAGACCCGCAATAGCAACGGGAATGTAAATGTAGGAGCGGCTTAATATAATATCGTCGCTGCGCATGATATTTATTGCGGTGGTGATTATCGCTGTCATTGCGGTAACGGCGCATACGCTGTCGCAGTCGGCTTTAAGCTTGAACAGCTTCACGATGCCGTTATAAAGCACCGAGGAGCATAGAGCCGCGGAAATTACACCCAAAATAAGATTGTAGAACAAAAATCCCTGCGCATCGGCGCGCTTGTCTAGAAAAGTAACGTCAAAGCCGAACAGATCAAACACCATTCCCTTGTTCAGATCGCCCATAAGCGCTACAAAGAACATAAACACAGTAAGCGCGAACAGTATAAAAAAACGTATTTTTATTACCTTGTGTGACTCGCACAGATCCGCCCATATCTGTCCCGTGGAATCGTAGCTGTCGAAATCCTCCTCCTGCTCCTCTTCCTCTTCGTCGCCGTTTTCCATTACAAAGTCGCGGAGCTTTCTTTTGCTTTTTTCTTTTATAATATCGGTTTCCGCATCTGACAGAATATTCGTTGCCATTATAACGCGGCCGTCGTCGAGGTTTAAGCCGCTGGTGGGCGTTCTGGGCATCTCCGCCGATCTGCCCGATACGTTGGAAAGCCCTACTGTGCGCTTTTTCTCTTCGTCCTCCGCCCGCTTTTTGGAAAGGGCAAGATTCAGCTTTTCCAAAAGAGCGTCGTTGCTTCTGCGTTCCTTTTCGGTCTGCTTACGGGGCGGCTGCTTCTCCTTTTTTTCCGATTTCTCCTTTTCTTTTTGAGGAATGTATTTTCTGACCGGAGCGGTGGTCTCCAATGTGGCCGCTTCAAATTTTTCTCTTTTTTCGGGTACAAAAGCCTGTTCGTTGGTGGCGGCCTTTTCGTCAAACATCGGTTTATCGTCAGCTAAAAGATTAGGCTTTTCGTTTCCGTAAAGGCGCACTCCATCATCGGTAAGGGTTACTTTTTCCTTGTGCGAGGCTTCCGCTAACTGTTTCAGGTCGTTTCCCGCGATACCTAATGTGTCGCCGCCTAAAACCGCGCTCAAGTCCGCCGCCTTGCTTTTTACCTCGTACGGATTGATAGCGTCTATAAGCTCGTCGGGGTCGTCAAAATCGTCTTCGGCTATAAGCTGACTGTCTATAAGCTTGCGCTGCTCGGTGTCGTACTCCTGCTTTTTAACGGGTTTTGCCTTGGGAGGTTCCTCTTCCGCCGCCTTGATTTGCTTGACAGGCTCGGAGGGTTCCTCGGAGGCGGGGAAAATAATGCGCGAGGTGCGGTCTACCAGCCTCGGCTTTTTTTCAACGGGCGGCTTGTCCTTTTTCTTTTCTTTTTCTTTTTCCTTTGCTCTTTGTTTAAGCTCTCCGCTGTCTATTATGGCTGTAACGCTGTAATCCTCGGATCTCGCCTTGGACGTCTCTTTTTGATAGGGTTTTTCCGTCGATTTTTTCGAGGCTCTTTCGGCCGCTCTTAATTCGTCGGAATTTATTATCGATGTGACGCTGTAATCCTTTTTTGAGAGAGTTGATGAGTCGGTGCTCGATGTTGAGGTTCCCGATTTCTTGGCGTCTATTTCGGCTAATATATCGTCAAGTGAGAAGTTTTGGGGCATGTAGGTGGGTCTCCTTTCGTTTCCTCAATCGGCGGAATGCCTTTTTAAAACTGCGTTTTAGGCGGTGTGGTGCTTTTCGGAGCACATATGCCGATTGTTTAATTTTTAGAACTGCGTTTTATGTAATGCTTTATTTTTGCTAAAATGTTGATTTATCAATTCTTAGAGCTGCGCTTTATGTGATGTTTTCCTTTACTCGAAAGCGAGTGCAGTTTGCGCTCCCGCGCGGGGCTTAAGGTGACACCAAAGGGGGGGCGAAGGTGCAATAAGTTTCACCTTATGTGGCTTTATTTAAAAAATGGTGCAGGCTTTATAATAGTGCGTTTACATGCAGAAGCACTAAAAATGCGGTGAAACTCATTGCCCCACTCTCCCCCCTTAGGTTTCACCTTAAGAATCCTTTCCTTACCCCCCTCTATTGCGTAGTGCTTGAGATAAGTTTTTGTTCCATAAAATTAGTGCGTGAAATGTCACTTATATAACTTAGTTGAATTGTTCAATGTTGGAAATTTGCAGTAACGTTTTATTAACGTTCGGGTCGCAGGTGCTGCGTTGTTGATTATGTGTTTTCATTGGTGACGTTGGCTACTCCCATTGGTTTGTACAAT
>JAAVIG010000220.1 GCA_014796735.1 Oscillospiraceae bacterium | reverse complement strand
TCCTAAAAGCTGTGTGGCGATAGTCCCTTAGGGAAGTGTTGGTGGAATTATTGGGGCTTTATTCACGTTCGGGTCGTAGGCGCTGCGTTATTGATTATTTGTTTTCATTGGTGACGTTGGCTGCTCCCATTAGTTTGTACAATGTATTTCTTTGCTTGTTCTCCCAATTGTGTTGTGCCGCCCTATCCTGCAAAATTGCTCCTTTTGCAATAACCGCCTCACAGCAGGGGCGGAGCCAAATTTTCGCTTTGCGAAAATTTTTAAATGCTTCGCATTTCAGCGGGCTGTCGCCCGCGGCTCCGCCGCCCACCGCCCTGCCCTGCCCCACCACACACTCCTTAGTAAAATTTGCACAACTCCACAAGTTAACATAAGCTAACTTCCGACAATTCGCACAAACTTTGACAAAAATAAAAAAATCCCAAGAAAACCGGTTGACAAAAAACGGGTTTTGCATTATAATTATCTCAGTTAGCAGGAGCTAACTACTAACAAAAAGAAGGAATGAAAATGATGCCGTTAACATTGGCCAACATAGGCGAGGAAAATACAATAAAAAAAGTAGGCGGTAAGCCCGAGGTAAAACAGCATTTGGAAAATCTCGGATTTGTGGTTGGCGGAAGCGTCACTATCGTGAATACTTTGGGCGGAAACGTTATTGTTAATGTTAAAGAATCAAGAGTTGCTATAAGCAAGGAAATGGCACAGAAAATCATGGTGTAATAACTCAGAACCAAAGAAAGGATATAAATATATGAATACGTTAAAACAGGCAAAAATAGGCGAGACCATTAAGGTCGTTAAGCTTCACGGAGAGGGCGCGGTCAAGCGCCGTATCATGGATATGGGGATAACCAAGGGCGTAGAGATCACCGTCCGTAAGGTCGCACCACTCGGAGACCCTATCGAGATCACCGTAAGAGGATATGAGCTTTCTATAAGAAAGGCCGACGCGGAAATGATCGAGACAGAATAAAAATCTGTCGGTCATTCTATTATTATACATAGGTTTATTTTTATTATTTTAAAGGGAAACACTTCCCTATTTTTTAAAAGCAGAAGTTAGTTTACACCAACCACCGAAAGGAGAAAAACATATCATGCCTATACGAATCGCATTAGCGGGAAATCCCAACTGCGGTAAAACTACCTTGTTCAACGCCTTAACGGGTTCAAACCAGTTTGTGGGAAACTGGCCGGGCGTTACCGTAGAGAAAAAAGAGGGTAAATTAAAAAAGCAGGAGGACGTAACCATTACCGACCTGCCCGGTATATATTCCCTCTCCCCGTATACTTTGGAAGAGGTAGTTGCGAGAAACTACCTTATAGGTGAACGTCCCGATGCTATATTAAATATAGTGGACGGTACCAACCTTGAAAGAAATCTTTACCTGACCACACAGCTTACCGAGCTTGGTATCCCCGTTGTGATCGCGATCAACATGATGGACGTGGTTGAGAAAAACGGCGATAAAATCAACACCGAGGAATTGTCAAGAGAATTGGGCTGTAAGGTAGTCACCGTTTCCGCACTGAAAAACACGGGCATAAACGAAGCCGCGCAGTGCGCTGTTGAAGCCGCCAAAAAGGGAAAGACCGTTCCCATGCACACGTTCTCGGGTGCGGTTGAGCACGCCTTAGCACATATCGAGGAAGCGGCAGTACACGATATGCCGCAGGAGCAGCAGCGTTGGTACGCCATAAAAATATTCGAGCGTGACGAAAAGGCTATGGAGCAGCTCAATATCCCCGAAAATGTCAAAAAGCACATTGAGGAGGATATTCAGGCGGCGGAAAGCGAAATGGACGACGACGCGGAAAGCATAATTACCAACGAGCGTTACATATACATAGCTTCGATAATGAAGGGCTGCTATAAGAAAAAGAGCGCGGGACAGCTGACCGTTTCCGATAAGATCGACCGCGTTGTTACCAACCGTTTTGCCGCGCTTCCGATTTTTGCGGTAATAATGTTTTTGGTTTACTATATTTCGGTTACCACCGTGGGCACAATTTTTACCGATTGGGCAAATGACGGCGTATTTGGCGACGGTTGGCACTTATTCGGCATAGGCACGGGAGAATATGAGGAGGCGCAGGACGAGTTTGCCGCCGAAAATATCTTTACCGACGAGGTAATAACTATCGTACAGAATGCTGCCGATAATGATGTTATCGGTGCGGGTGATGTTTTTGACGCAATAGAGGTTTGCAGCTTCGGGGATTTTGACGAGGCTTACGGTTCTTATGGAGATTCTCTGGCGGAAGCGGGCTATGATATTTCGGAGCTTGTTGACGAGCCTATGGAAGCTCTGGGAGATGAGGTCGATCCCGCGGACTACGGCGTATGGATTCCCGGTATTCCCGTGTTTGTTGAAAACGGACTTGACGCGGTAAACTGTGCCGACTGGCTGAAAAGTCTGATACTTGACGGTATCGTTGGCGGCGTTGGTGCGGTACTGGGCTTTGTTCCTCAGATGATAGTGCTGTTTATTATGCTGGCGTTCCTTGAGGCGTGCGGCTATATGGCGCGTATCGCTTTCGTTATGGACAGGATATTCCGCAAGTTCGGGCTTTCGGGCAAGTCCTTCATTCCTATGTTGATAGGCACAGGCTGCGGCGTTCCCGGTATCATGGCAAGCAGAACCATCGAAAACGAGCGTGACAGAAGAATGACAATTATGACCACTACCTTTATCCCCTGTGGCGCGAAGCTTCCCATTATCGCGCTTATCGCTTCGGCGTTGTTCGGCGGGGCGTGGTGGGTGGCTCCAAGCGCGTACTTTGTAGGCGTGGCGGCAATCGTTATTTCGGGTATTATGCTTAAAAAGACAAAAATGTTTGCGGGAGACCCCGCGCCCTTTGTAATGGAATTACCTGCGTATCATATGCCTACCTTCAGCAATGTTATGCGTTCCATGTGGGAGAGAGCGTGGTCCTTTATCAAAAAGGCGGGTACTATTATCCTGCTTTCCTCCGTTATCATCTGGTTAGGCAGCAGCTTTGGCACTTATGCGGCGGAGAGCGGAACGGTATTCGGCTATCTTACCGAGGAAGCGGAAGACGCGGTCAGTGTGCTTGATATTATCGGCGGCGCTATATGCTGGATATTCGCGCCTTTGGGATTTGGCAACGAAACCGCTGCGGTAGCTACCATAATGGGACTTGTGGCAAAGGAAGAGGTAGTTGGCGTATTCGGTGTTCTGGATTTCGCGGCTTTAACTCCTCTTGCGGGTTATTCATTCCTTATATTCAACCTGCTGTGTGCGCCCTGCTTCGCGGCGATAGGCGCTATCAAGCGTGAAATGAACAGCGCAAAGTGGACTTGGTTCGCTATAGGGTATCAGTGCGTTTTCGCTTATGTAATTTCTCTTATCGTGTATCAGCTGGGAAGTCTTTTCGGCGGTAACGGCAATGTTTTGGGAATTATATTTGCGGTGCTCTTTGTTGGGTTTATTATCTTTATGTTGGCTAAGCCTTATAAGGAGGCGAAAAAACTTACTGTTAAGGAAGCGGAGAAGTTTACGGCTAAGGTAAAATAAAAAAGAAAAAAGAAAAAAACGGCGAAGCCGTAGATACTTTTTTCGCTTCCTTTTTGTGTTACAAAAAGGAAGTAGGGGTGAAGCGGAGCTTAAGCTCCGCGAGGGGACAAAGTCCCCTAAAGTGATTGATTACAACTAACAAAGAAGCAGGCGGAGCCGCTGCTTCGGGCGTAGACCTCCTTGTCAAGGCTTTTGGCAGCAGCGGTTCACGTCCGTTTGAACAAGCCGCTGCTTCGAGCGTAGAAAAAATATTTCAAGGGGGCAAAAACATGCTTTGGCTTACGGAAAACATTTCCACAATAATAATCTGCTTGATATTAGCTATTATTATGGGGCTGATAATCTTTTCAATGATAAAGAATAAGAAAAAAGGCAAATGCTCCTGCGGAAACAACTGCGGCTGCTGTCCTATGGGCGGGAGCTGTCACGGAGGCGGAGCGGAGAAAGGGCAATGAGATCTGTCGCTTTGCTTTTGGAAAATTAAGCTTTTCGGGGAAAATACTTCTTCTTTAATAAAACGCCGAGACCCGCTGTGCATGGGTTTCGGCGTTTTGTTGTTATTGTGATGTTATATTTGTGGGCGGGGGTTATTAAGCGTATTCCGCTGTCTCGTTTCTATCCGAAAATATTGAGGTGTTGTTTTCAAATTCTTGTTGGTCGGCAATACGCAGACCGGTTATTTTTCCGTACCCGTTCTTGTCCTTTTGCCTATAATCTCTCACAACATACAAATCGACCGTTCCCTTTTCGTCCCAGTTGCTGACGGTGGAAATAAACGGGCTTTCGCTTGCGGAGGGCTTTGAATCCGAGGAAAGGCTGTCCCAGAATAATCTTACCCGCTTATCCCCGTAAAACAGGGCGTTTTGTGCCTTGTTATATTCCAGCCCGTATTCGAGATAAATATCAAACATGCTTGTACCGCCGTTTTCATTGCCCGAAAGGTTTTCTTTTATATCAGCTTCCTCATCAGATAAAATCTCAAGCCCGATAAGCCTTGAGTTTTCCCTTACTGCGCAAACGTCTACAATCCCGTTTTCTTCATAATATCCGATCGCTTTTATCCCGAAAAAACCTGTGGAAATCCGATCGTCAAAGCGGCGTACAAGCTTTCCGTTGTAATAAAGCTTTGAGTCGGCTTGGTTTACTGTTAAGCCAAAGGGCTTGTATACCTCATACATTTTCGGGTCGGCGAGGTTTTCGGAAACCGCTGTTTCCCTGTTCGCTGTCCCTCTTTCGTCCATACGCTCAAACCTGACACGATCCTCTGAAACCGTAACAGTTATTTTGTCGTTACTGTATTTTGCCGCAAGCTCGTTAAGCTTTTTGACAATATCGGATTTCGTTATTTTCAGCAAATCCTCTATATCCGCATTATCCCAGAATTCCTTTATTCCGTTTATCATACCGTTTATGCACCTGTCCCGTTCACCCACTGTAACGGTTTCTTTATCCGAGATACGGTAAGAAAATTCACAGTACAGATCGCACCACGCGGCAAAACCGTTCTTTTCCGCGGTTTTTGACGGCAGCTGAAGGCTGTGGGACGGGTCTTCCTCGGATCGTCCCGTGTAAACGCTTTCAACATATTTAGCGTTTTCACTGCCCGAAAGATATACACTCAGCGTTATAAAGGAAAGCTCGTCGGCGTTTAAATCAACGGAGAAATCGTTGTATCGGGTGTCTTCGTCGATACGCTCTGATCTCTCGTGATCTTCGTCCGCCCACTCCAGCAGAGAAAGGTTGAAATCCTTTAGGGACATGCTTTGATAATCTGTAGTTTTCAGTTTAAGCAAGGAGCGGTAATCCTCCTCCGAGCCGTTGGGATAACGGCGGGTCTCCGAACCCTCCAAAAGGGGATTTACGGAGGCTTGGGCAGGTAGATTGACAAGCGGATTATAAGAGAAATTCGCGGAAATTTTCAGCTTATCCGAGGCGAACCATTTCATAAGGAACTGAATAAGGCTCTCAAATTTCAAACCAATTGCTTCACGCATAAACTCCTCGTTCTGAAGCTGTTCGGGTGTGCAGTCCCAGATAAATTCGCTGATACCGCTTATCATATTCAGCCGCGCGGTGTCGTATTCGCCAACGGTAAGAGTATAAGCGTTTTGTATCGTAAGAGTAATAGTATATTCCAGTATAGCGCTGTCGGAGGTGCCCTCATAATTGGAAACGGTACACCTGTCGAATCGGTTTTCCCGCCAGTTGTCCCGTGTTAAAGGAAACAGGATATTATAGATAAAATAAGCGGCTTCGTCCTCGTCTCTTGTTTCGTACAGCGCTTCGCTTACGGAAAAACGCTCGAACAGATCTCTGTATTCCTTGGTATCGGTCAATTCCCACACCTTGTTCTGAAATTCCGAAACGCTCATTTTTTCATAGCCCTCGAATTTTAACGCAAGCATTTTTTCTATTTCATTATCGGAAAAATCCGCGTCGGCAGTATGCGGCTTATCCTCTTGAAAATTCAGCGCGGAGGTGGCGAAAGTCATGGTCACTCCCGCCGTCAGAATTACTGCGGCGGCAACAGCCAACGCTGACATTTTTTTGATTTTCATAACGGCAACTATCCTTTCTTTTGCGCAGTTTTTACCGAAGCCGCTGCACAAGGGCATTAACCCCGCCTTTTTCTCCTCCGTGCCTATAAGCATAAGGGCGTATTCGGCTTTTATGTTCAGACCCGATTTTTTTACAACGCACTCGTCGCAGGCTAATTCAATATCCCTGTTAAAAAGAGCATACATCAGCCATACCGCGGGGTTGAACCAATGCAGGCAAAGAACAAAAACGCAGATCAACTTTAAAAAAGCGTCGATGCGGCAAACATGCACATATTCGTGCAGCAGAACATACCGCAATCGCTTGGTGTTTTCCCAGTCCGTTTGCTTTGGCATTAAAATAACGGGACGAAAAATGCCGTAGGTCAGAGGCACGGTTATTTTGTCCGACTGTCTTATTGAAAGCGGGCGTTTTATTTTGTGTTCAATAAGCCACTGCCTTGTAAATTCGTTTTCCACAGGCAGGGAGGTTTTAAACTCAAAGTAACAGCGTAAATATGATACCGTAAAAAATGCCGCCAAAAGTATTGAACCCGAAATCCAAATCACAAACCAAACAGAGCCGAAGCCGCTGTTTTCCGATGATAAAGGCGGCATTTGCGTTTTGGGTGCGGAGGGTGCGAACGGCTCGGACGGCATAATTTTTTCGGAGGGTTCAAAAGAGACCGCCGGAGAAACGGGGGAGTAGTTTTCATAATAAGCTTCCGTTTCTTCAACAGCCGCCGCGGGAGTATCCGAGCCGATCAGTGAATACACGCTCAGCGCGGAGGGAAGCTCGTAGGGTATAAGCAGCCTTACCATGGCTATTCCCCACAAGATCAAAAAGGTTTTTTTGGGAAGCTTGTTTATTGTTACGGCGCGAAGGGCTGTTATAACTAAAATAAGCACCGCCCCATAAAAGCTCATTTGTAATAAATTCATTGTCATTCCAATTCTCCGACAATTTGCTTAAGCTTTTCGATCTGCTCGTCGGAAAGCTTTTTTCTGCTTAACAGAGCCGCAAACAGCTTGTCGGCGGAGCCGTCGAAAATTTTGTTTATTAACTCGTTTGTTTCCGCCTCCTGTACCTCTTCTTTAGGTATAAGAGCGCGGCACATAAAATTAGGCTCGGAGCGTTCAACGGCGCCTTTTTTGATACATCTTTTTATCAAAGTATAGGTGGTGTTTATATTCCAGCCCACTTCCTTGTTTAAAATGTCGGATATTTGCTTTGCCGTTGTGTCGCCGCAGCGCCAAAGCACCTCCATTATCTTTAATTCCGAGTCAAACAGCTTGATTTCCATTTTTTCCTCCTTATGTAATCTATACTACTGCGGTAGTTTATGTTTATATACTACCACAGTCTTATGGGTTTGTCAATACCTTTTTTAAAATTTTTTTATAAATTAACATGTAATGCTATTTGCTGTTTGACTCTTGGTTCTTCTGCATTTTAGACCAATTGATAAATCCATAAATATCGTTAGCAAGAAACACTATAAAACAAATGACAACCGATAAATATGATATATCGGAAAATGCCGCCAATACCCACATAATAATTAACACTATGTCATTTGCGGCATATGCAGCAGCAAAAAAAACGCTCCTTCTGAAGGTCAGGTAAACTGCAAGGAAACTCGTTGTAACAGACAAGGTACTCGGTACTAAATTGGCAGTATGAAAAGCTGCCAGAATATAATAAAATATAAATGTAATAATTATTGTCAACAGTATCATAAAAATTATTTCGTTTAATTTCAGTCGGTTTACCTTTACTTCCGCTTTGTTCCCGTTGTATGGGTTTCTCAGCCAGGAAATCAGTGCAAAAACAGCCATCGGAGCAGTCATTCCCAAGTATGTTATCATTTCACCGTAATAGGTAAATGTATAAGAAATAATGCCATATAGTAAACTGAATATGACAATAAGGAATTGCCCGATCGGATTTCCTTTTGCACTGAAAATCAACGAAGTCACGCCTACTAAAGATGCAGCGAGTGTCAAATAATTTCCTTTGTCAAACATAAAAAAAGACACGGCAATTAGCGTAACCGATATGCTCCAAAGTGCGATTTCTCCTTTTGTAAAGTAAGCAAGCTTTGATTTTAATTTATGAAATAACACGGAAGTACCTCCAAAACCAAAACAAGCACTCGTTTGCACATCTTCAAAGACCTAACGATGTGCAGCGAATGCTTGCGCATTTCTACCCGGCGGCAGATTTTTTTATTCTTTTTCTTATTGAACCGCCAACGCCTTATAACACCCCGTAACTTCTTCCTCGGTCAACCCGTCCGTAACAATCACAGGCACAACAGTGACATTTGTACCAATATACTCCGCCGCTTTATTTACCAAGGTCTTAGTTTTATTTACGGTATCGGGCGACAATCCCATAAATTTATTCTCCCCGACCTCCAGTCTGTTTTCGGGGAAATCGTCGGGATTGACTCTTAAATAAACCGTTCCCGTGAAGTTTTTATCCTTCAATATTTCCGCTGTGCTTTCAAAGCTTTCTCCGTACCCATTAAGCACATCGTTAATATCTATCTCCACGCTTGTCTTCTGTCCCGAAGCATTGTAAACCGAGTTATAAAACGCCGTCAGCTCCGTGTATCTTGTTTCGGTAAAATTTCTTGCGTCAAGCCATTTTTTATCGTCGTCCCAAAAGGCGGGGAATCTTACCTGCGCCAATATTACTTCTTCAAATCCCGCGCCGATCAGCTCTTTAGCGATGTCTCCGTAATATCTTTTTGTTCCGTCCAAAAACGGGTCGATCCAGCGCTTTCCGCCGTTAGCGGCGGCGGCGTCCAGCCAGCCATAGCTGTCGTCCGCAAAGCGGTAGCCTGTGTCCTCGGCGTATGAGGGTGAATTTGCGTCCATAAGGGTGGGGATCAAGGCCTTTGCCGTCAAGCCCTGCGCCTTTGCCGCCGAGATTATTTGTCCCGCGGGCATGCTGCCCTTTATCAGGTCGGTATCTTTAATGTAGGAGATATTGCTTTTGTAAAGGAAGTCTCCCGAGTTTTGCTTAAGCGGGATTATTACCTCCTTGAAGCCCATTTCCTTTGCGTTTTTGAGCTGTGCGGTAAGGGTGGATTGGTTGGACAAAGCGCTTTCCGACAGCAGATAAGAACCTAAGCCCTGTGAAACCTCTTCCTCGGCAGTGACTTCATCCGGTTGTGTATCTGTGGCTTGAGGGTCAATTTCCTCGGGTTGGCTGCTTTCTTCGGGCGTCCAGTCGGTCACTGTGCCGCTGTCTTCGGTGGAAAGATAGTTGATTATTGGGCCCGCGGCGGCATAGCCAACGAACACCAGGGCGCCCGCTATCAGTACGAATACAATGGTTTCGGCGGCAACCTTGGCGGTGGATTTCTTTTTCTTATACAGTCTGCTTTTGCTGCGCTTTATTTTTATAGTTTTGTTACGTTTCATAGTACAAACTCCGTGATAAAAAATTTGAGAGAAGAAGTACGCCCAAGGCGTAGTAGTGTTTATGCGGATTTAAAAAGGTTGATACAGCACTAACGTGCAAAAATTGATTTGACAGAAAAAAGTTTAGGGCGATTAGCAAAGGGTGGGCGGCGGAGCCGCGGGCGATAGCCCGCTGAAATGCGAAGCATTTCAAAATTTTCGCGAAGCGAAAATTTGGCTCCGCCCCTGCGGTAGGGTAGTTATTGTAAAAGGAACGTTTTTAACGGATAGGGC
>JAAVIG010000219.1 GCA_014796735.1 Oscillospiraceae bacterium | reverse complement strand
TATACTAATATCCATTTAAACACAATATAAAATCAAAGTTTAAATGGATATTACACCCAAAGCACTATTATCCAATTAAAACCATTTTTTCAAGTTTTTAATTGGATAATAGTATTAGAGTCGGTTCGCAAAACAGCAATATAAACAATGCCCGTCAAAACCAAAGTAACATTAGGTTTTGACGGGTATGTTTTTCGAGAAAGATTTCAACGCCCGAAGCGGCGGCTTCGCCTGCTTCTAAGTTGTCTGTAATTATTCACTTTAGGTGGCTTTGCCCCCTCGCGGAGCTAAAGCTCCGCTTCACCCCCACTTCCTTTTTGCAGTGCAAAAAGGAAGCGAAAAAGACATTTGCGGCTCCGCCGCTTTAAATTTTTCTTTTTTAGTTTTTTACAGCCCATTGAAATCAGTATAAAGCTTTTTATCGGTTAATTATTTCCTTCCTTGACAGGTCTGCCCTCAATATAACCTCTCCAGCCCATCGGAGCAAGCTGAAATCTGGGACCCAGTTCATCGCACCACCGATAGCCGTATACCTGGGGATTGAATTTTTCAATGTTGTTCATGCACGTGCCGACCGAGGCTTGGTCTCCCTTTTCATCATAGGGCTCCCCCTGAAAAACAAAATACTTGCAGGGCGGTAAGTCAATAATGTCAAAGCCCTCGGGAATTTCACCCGAGTAATTTTCGGGCACCTCCACAGCATGAGCGTATATGCCCGTTCCCTCGGGTCTCATGTTTTCGGGCAGCCACACTCCCACAGGCTCGTAAAGAGCTTCCTTTACCCCGCATAAATAATCCCACGGGTGCATACCGTTAAGACTTTGAGGAGGATCATTCGCTATTTCCTCATTGTACTGATAGTATTCCGCCGCGTTTTTGCTTCTGTACAAAAGCAGTTTACGTGCGGGACGTTCCATGATCTGTGCGAAAATTACGTTTGTTTCCATTTTCCGGACACTTCCTTTCGTGTTAAGCGATTTGGTTTTAAGGCGGTCAAGGTAGTAAAACGGGATATTCCAGTCGTCGGGCTCGGGATACAGCGCGAATTTTTTTGGCGCAATCCCGAAAGCGTTTGTAAAAGCTCTTGTAAACCCCTCATGGCTGTCGAACACAAAATCGAGTGCGACGTCCAACACTCTCGAAGGTTCGTTCCTGAGCGCGTGAGCGGCTTCGGTCAGCCTTTCACGGCGGATATATTCAAAGGGTGATAAATTCGTTTCCTCTTTGAAAATCCGTGCCGCGTGGTACTGAGAATAACCGGCGGCTTTTGCTATAAGGCTTAAAGTCAGCGGCTCCCGCAAGTGGGCGCCGATATATTCAAGCATTTTCTTTACGGCTTCCGAACGGCTGTTTTCACTCATTACCTCGCCTCCTCGCTTTTATTTTAAAGGATAATGAAAACAATTTCTTGACTTAAATTGCGGATATAAAAATTATGGGCTGTCGTCCGTGACTTTTGTCATTTTCGGCAGCCCGTTTTCGTCAAAAACGTTCACAGTCATAAATTATATGAACGATTTTTGCTTTTGCGTTCCTCTAAAGATCATCTCATTTTCTTAATGTCGTTGGCGTCAAAAACCACCTGCGCGTAAATCGCCGCGACGACCTTGTACAGCTCGGGCGGCACATGTTCTCCCGCGCCTAACATTACCAGCAGGGCGGCGGCGCTGTCGTCGCGATATATTGGCACCCCGTTTTCATCGGCTATATTCAGTATTTTTTTCGCAAGCTCGCCCATTCCCGAAGCTACGACTATGGGGGCGTAGTTAAGATCGGGATTGTATTTTAAAGCGACGGCTGCGGATTGTCCAAAGGCTTTATGTTTAGGCATTTTTTATTTCTCCTTTTTACTTTATGTATAATATTGTTAGAGTAATTCCAAAAAGTATAAAAATTACGCTTTAACGTCAAAGCTTTTTCTGTTTTCGTTGATCCTCGGGAAGGTTTCCGCAAGGGTATGGGGCTTCACTAAAAGTCCCGTTTTGAAATTCTGAACGTTGTATCCCACGCCCGCTGCTATTCTGGTTATCTTATCCGTCAGATTGGAAACGCGGTAGCGGTAGCTTTTGGGGTAAAGCACCGAAAGATTCAGCTCCTTACCGCTGCTGTAAGCGTCCACCTCGAATCTTCCCACCGCTTCCACGTCAAAGGTAAGGAACAGGTGATAACGCTTTTCCTCTCCCGCCTTGCCCGAGGAGGTGTTGTCGTTGTCCACCCAAAGCTCGCCGAAGGCTCTTGTATCCTCCACCTGCAGGGGAATGATATAGTGAGCAAGGGGCGTAAACACACCGGGAGCGTTTAGCATGCTTTGCAGCAGGTTAGAAGCGTTAAAGTTGTCTATTCCTCTGATAGCGGGGTGATTTACGTTGCGGTCGATAAACGAGGTCAGCGCCTTCATGGTCTCGGATTCGTAGCCGCCCTGATTGTGAGCGGGCATCTCCTGCTTCTGCGCCATACCGCCTATTATGTTCTCGAAAGCGTCGCAAAGGGTCTGGCGTTCGGGTATGTCGGGGGTATTTTCCAGCACCCTGTTTAAAAAATCCACCATATCCGATAAATTATCCGTACCCCTTACCACCGTTTTCATTACGTCCGCAGCGTCCGGGTTATCCTTAGGGATAAGCAGGGCTAAAAGCTGTCCTATGGCGTCCTTTCCCGTAGTCACGCTGCTTTGGTAATTGCTGAGAATATAGTCTATGCGGCTTTCGGTGAGCTGGATCGCGCTTTTGTAGGCTTCGTTCTGCGTCTCGGTATCGATCTCGGAGGAGTCCCCGCTGACTATGGAGGACAAAACTTTTTCCGCAGATTCCGCGCCCCCCGTCAGCTTGGAAAGATACGCTAAAATAGCCACCTTTTCCGCCGAAACGTCGTTGCTTTCCGTAGGACTGTCGGATTGCACAACTGCCTCCATAACCGTTTCGAGCGCGTCGTATAGGGTCTGCCGCTCGGGAATGTCGGGGATAGTTCTTAAAACATCGTTTAAGAAGCTCACCATCTGATCGGTGCTCTGCGTGTTTGACACTATATTTTGCAGCGCTTCTGCCGCGTTTGAGTCGTTCTGAGGGATAACCAGCGACAAAAGCTGCGTCAAAGCGTCCTTGGCGGTTATGCTTTCGCTTTGGAAGTTATTTAAGAGGTAATTTATCCTTGTATCGGATATGGGAACGGCGCTTTTAAAATTTGCCGCTCTCTGCGCTTCAATATCCGCCCGGGAATTCTGCTGAGAGAGTGCGCCGTATTCCGCCTGTGCCGTTTCCTCCGTTTCGGGAAGCGTATAAGTAACGCTTCTGCCGGGTATTCTCGAGGCGCTTTTTTCGGCTTCGTCATTTGTACCTTGAAAATCCGCTAAATTTTGTGCAATATTACCATTTTCCGCTTCGGAGGGCTTTTCCTTACCCTCTGCAAGAGCGTTTATATAAGCTAAAATCGAAGCTTTTTCGGCAGAAACATCAAAATTTTCATTAGCTACTTGATTTTCTGCCGTTTTTGTAGTATTATTATTATATGAGTTTGTGAGCAGCTTGGAGACAAATTCAGTGAACGCCTTGCTGAGTGCCTCGCGGGTAGATGAAGAGGGTATCTGAGACATAAGCTGAGAAAACGCTTCTTTCATCATATACTCGTTGGTATTGTAGCGGGAAAGGTTGTGAGTTACCAAAGGCACCAAGGTTTCGGTGCGGCTGTCGCTCTGAAGACTTCCCGCAATGGTACGCATGATCGCGGCGGTCTCGTTTTTAAGACTTTCGAAATTCTGCTCGGGATTTCCGCTCTCCCACTTCTGATAAAGAGCGGCAAGGTTTTTTGAAAGAGTTGTGTTCTTTCCGAAATATTCCGACAAGAATTTTATATTGTTTTTGACCGCGTCGATTATCTCGTTTCTGCTCATGGCATAATTCAGGCTCTTTAAGAGGTTTGCCACCAATTCCTTGGTGTCGTCTCCCGATTCGGCGCAGACGGTTCGGAGAATGTCAAAAAGCTCGTTGCCCGAAAAAACGGTGTTGTCCTTTTCCTGAGTGAGTATCTCGTTCAAAAGCTTATCGGGATTTATATAAATGGCTTTTGTAAGATCGTCGATCTCCCCTACCAGCTCGGTATAGCCGTTCAGCTTGGCGTTTTCGAGAAGGTCCCCCGAAAATACGTCGTGCAGTGTTTCCACCGCCATTGACGGGTCTTTTGCGGCAGGAACTCCTATCGATCCCGCAGAGCCGCTTGAAACGCCTTGGTTCTCGGCGCCTGCCGCGCCGCCCTTCTGAGTGACTCCCGCAGGTCTTTGTACGGCGTTTACTCCGTCTATGGAAAAAGCTTCTCCGTTCTGGGGGGTACTGCTTCCGTTATTTCCCGAGGTTAAGGTTTTACCGCCGGTAAGCGGTCCCGATATCTGAGGAATCTGTGGCATAGGTAAATCCTTTCCGGCGGTCAAATCGCCAATCAATTATATAAGAAGTGCAAGGGCAAATTATCATTAAATAAAATGTTCCAAAAACATTTTATCATATATCAGCAAAAATTTCAATAAATCAGTCCAAATTTATCATCAGCAAATTTTTCTTTAGGATACTGTCACGGCAAAAGCACTCGTGTTTTCGGAAAACACCCTGCCAAAGCAAATGCCTGTCCGAAGCTCGGCGGAAAATCTCTGACGCAGACACGCCGCCGTCGGAAATACATCAAGGCAGCCGCTTTGGAAAGCGTATTCCCAAAAATGCCCTGCGGCGGCTCGGGACAGGGTTCTAAGCTAAAAATATGAAAGGATAGGTCAGAAAAATGGCAAAGGTTGAAGCCGGAATGGAAGGCATGGTGGACATGTATCTCTTTGAGACCACCACACTTATCGATCAGCTGGACGAAATTCTTTTGCGTACAGAGCAGGCGAATGAGTTCACCGAGGACGATATTAACGAGGTCTTCAGAATCATGCACACTGTCAAGGGTTCATCGGCTATGATGGGCTTTGAGAACCTGCAAAAGTTAGCACACAAAGGAGAGGATATGTTTTTCATCATTAGAGAAGACCCCTCTAAGATGAAAGATATAGGTTTTGTTTATGACCTTGTTTTCCAGATGTCCGACCTGTTTAAGGCAGAAATTGAGGAGATCAGAAACAATCCCGATTACGAAGGCACCGACTTCTCGGAGATGATCGCGAAGCTTGAGGACGGCGCAAGGATACTTAAGGGCGAGCTTGACGAGGCGGAAGCGGAAGCGAATGCTGCTTCGGCGGCGTCGGGAAAAACGTCGGCAGTGTCCGCGGGCGAGAATCAATCCGTTATCAGAGTGTTCTTCGAACAGGACTGCAAAATGGAAAATCTCCGCGCGTTACTGCTGCTCAACAGACTTAAAGAATCCTTTGACGTTATCGATTGGTTCCCCAAGGATGTTGAAAGCAACGCCGAAAGCGGCACTCTGATACAGGAAGACGGATTCCTGATCACTCTTAACAAGGCTGACGTTGAAGAGGCTGTCAAGGTAATTGAACAGTCGCTTAACGTTGATACATATGAAATAGTAAAGAATGAAAAGGAAGAAGCGGCGCCCGCTCCCGCGGCGGAGCCTGCTCCCGCGGCCGAAAAGCCCGCCGAAAGCAAGCCCGCTCCCGCAGAGGTCAAGAAGGAGCCCGCGCCCGCTAAAAAGCCGGCTCCCGCAGCGACAGCGGCCGCACAGAAGCAGGAAAAGCAGCAGTCCGCTCAGCAGCAGGTCAGCGGCGGCGGCAAGCAGAGCCTTATCAGCGTTAACCTGCAAAAGCTTGATCAGCTTCACGATATAGTCGGCGAAATCATTACCACTGAATCCATGGTAGTTTCCAACCCTGAATTGGAGGGCTTAAAGCTGGAAAGCTTCCAGAAAGCGGCAAGAGAGCTGAGAAAGCTTACAGACGAGCTTCAGGATTCCGTAATGTCGATTCGAATGGTTCCCCTTGTAGGTCCTTTCCAGAAAATGCACAGGATCGTCCGCGATATGAAGCAGAAGCTGGGCAAGAACGTTGAGCTTGTTATCGAGGGCGAGGACACCGAGGTTGACAAGTCTATCGTTGATAACCTGAACGATCCTCTTATGCACCTTGTCCGCAACTGTATGGATCACGGCATAGAAGAGGACGTAAACGAAAGAATAGAGCACGGCAAGCCCGAAAAGGGTACTATCAAGCTCTCCGCCACCAGCAGCGCGGGAGAGGTAATCATCACCGTTTCCGATGACGGCGGCGGAATCGATACCGACAGGGTGCTCCAGAAAGCTGAGGACGCGGGACTTCTGACCAAGCCCGCCTCGGAATACAGCGAGCGCGAGATCAACAACATGATAATGCTCCCCGGCTTCTCCACCAACACCGAGGTAACGGAGTACAGCGGCAGAGGCGTTGGCATGGACGTTGTAAAAAAGAACATAGAGAAATCGGGCGGCAGCATCTTTGTGGAGAGCAAGCGTTACGAGGGCAGCAGCTTTATCATTAAAATTCCTCTTACTCTTGCCATTATTGCCGGCATGGAGGTAAGAGTAGGCGACATTATCTTTACCGTTCCCACCTCCGCCATAAAGCAGAGCTTCAAGATAACAAGCAATCAGATCATTTACGATACTCAGGGCAACGAAATGATAATGATAAGAGGCGAATGTTATCCTATCCTCAAGCTTTTCCAGAAGTTCAACCTCAAAACCGACATTACCGATTTTGAAGAGGGTATCCTTATTCTGGTCGAAGCGGACGGAAAGAGCGTATGCTTGTTTGCGGATAAGCTTATAGGCGAACAGCAGGTTGTTGTAAAGCCTTTCCCTGCTTACCTTTCCCGTTACAATCTTAAAGCCGAGGGCTTGTCGGGCTGTTCCATAATGGGTGACGGCAGCATTTCTCTTATAATCGACGTTAATAATATTATCGATAAGCAGTAAGCGTCGCTTTACGGCTGCGGCGGAGAATAAAGCCGCCTCGGCATCTATAAAGAGCGTCGATATTGCAGGCGCCCGCTCAGAAAAATGAAAGGAATGGTTTCGGCATTATGGCAGACATGAATAATCTTACTCAGCAGCAGCAACAGCTGAAAGAAAAAATAAATACCGCTTCAAAAAGCAGCGGAACGGAAATCGCAAAAGCGCTTACCTTTCAGATCGGTGACAGGGTCTACGGCGTTGATATTTCCTACCTTACAGAAATTATAGGCATACCCCATATCACGGTTGTCCCCGGAATCCCGTGCTATATAAAGGGCGTTATCAACGTAAGAAGCAAGGTCGTTCCCGTTATAGACATTCGCTCACGTTTTGACCTGCCCGAAAGGGAATACGACGACAAGACCTGTACCGTTATAATCAACTATCTTGATATTCAGGTAGGCATCATCGTTGATCAGGTTCTTGAAGTGCTTTCCGTAAAGGCGGAGAACAAGGCGGATATCCCCGCTCTGGAGCGCGTCAACAACAACAAATTCATTGAATACATTCTTGAAACCAATGATTCAATAAAAATGATCCTTGACGTAAAAAAGCTTATTTTCGACGACGATTTTGACGTGGAAGCGGTTGCGGCGGAATAAGCCGTCTGAAAACAATGTAATAAAAACAACCTCTGCAAATGGTTAAAAAGCGCGGGAACATAACACTTTCTGCGCTTACAGCCAAATTTTACGGGGGTTGGTTTTTAAGAAAAAAATTTTTATTTTGTAGATAAATAGCTGCTTTATACATTAAGTAAAAAATGATACGGCAGAAAGGAGAACAAAAGTGATACCTAAAATAACCGACGCGGATTTTAACAAGCTTGTTAAATTTATTTACGATAACTATGGTATAAACCTTGCTCAGAAAAGAGTGCTTATCGAAGGCAGACTTTGCAACGAGATAAAGGCAAAGGGCTTTCCCGATTATCACCAGTACCTTGAATCGGTATACGCCGACAGATCCGGCACGGAGATCATCGCGCTCTTAAACAAGCTCACCACCAATCACACCTTCTTTATGCGTGAGCAGGAGCACTATCAGTACATGAAGGACACAGTCCTGCCTTATATAGTATCGCTTAACCGTCCCAAAAAATATGTTAAGATATGGAGCGCGGGCTGTTCAAGCGGAGAGGAAGCATATACCACTCAGATGCAGATGCAGGAATTTTTCGGTGCCAACGCTTCTATGTGGGATACCAACATTTACGCTTCGGACATATCCGAAAACGTTATGAACAAAGCTAAAAAGGCGATCTATCATGTTGAGGGAATGAAAAATCTCGAACCGTCATGGGTAAAAAAGTACTTTACTCCCTTGGATAACGAATGTTATCAGGTTTCCAAGACCATTACCTCAAAAGTGACCTTCGGAACTTTCAACCTTATGAAGCCTATCCCCAAGCCTGTTGTTCCTTATGATATAGTTTTTTGCAGAAACGTAATGATCTATTTTGACTTGCCTACAAAGGTTGCGCTTGTGGAGCGTTTCTATGATGTTGTTGCTCCCGGCGGATACCTCTTTATCGGTCATGCCGAAAGCGTACCCAGAGAACAGACAAGATTTCAGTATATTAAGCCCGCGATTTACAGAAAACCCCTTCCCGACGGCAAAAAGTAAAAATTATAATAATACGGCATATAATATAATATAATAACAATCATGTACTTCAGGGAAACGCTTGGAGCGGATTTTTAGATTTGATACTTTAAATTATGAGGAATAAATAATGGCGATTAAAGTTTTAGTTGTAGATGACTCGCTTGTTTTCAGAGAAACGCTTTCAAAGCTGCTTAGCGCAGAAGCGGGTATCGAGATAGCAGGCACCGCGGTCGATGCTTTTACGGCAAAGGAAAAGATAGAAAAGCTTAATCCCGACGTTCTTATACTTGACGTGGAGATGCCGAGGGTAAGCGGTATCGATTTTCTCAAAGAACTGCTTCCCAAACGTCCGATCCCAACCGTTGTAGTGACTTCCACCGCTATAAGCGCCTTTGACGCTATCAGCGCGGGTGCGGTCGACTTTGTAAAAAAGCCTTTGGTAAAGTCAAGAGGCGATATTGAAGATTTTGCAAAGCTGCTGGCGCAGAAAATCAAAATAGCTTCGATCGCAAAGGTCAAGCTTTTCAGTCACCCTGCCGATAAGCCCGCTCCCGCAGGCATTGCAAAAATTGCTATGGGCGGAAACTTCAGCAGCAATAAAGACCTTGTCATAGCCTTGGGCGCGAGCACCGGCGGCACCGACGCACTGTTGGCAGTGGTACAGGATCTGCCCGCAAATACTCCCGGTATCGTTATAGTTCAGCACATGCCTCCCGTATTCACAAAAATGTATGCCGAACGGCTTGATCGCATATGCAAGATGAGCTGTAAGGAAGCGCAGGACGGGGACAGAGTTGAAAGAGGGAAAATAATAATCGGCGCGGGCGGATTTCATTTAAGGCTTGCTAAGGACGCAAAGGGTTATTATGTGACCTCCAAGGAGGGCGAAAAGGTTTCGGGACACTGCCCCTCAGTTGACGTTTTGTTTGACAGTGTGGCTGACGTGGCGGGGAGAAACGCTGTTGCCGCCATTCTTACAGGAATGGGCTCGGACGGAGCCAAGGGGCTTAAAAAGATAAGAGACAAGGGTGGCTTTACCATAGGGCAGGATAAGGAAACATGTGTGGTTTACGGTATGCCTATGGTGGCGTATCAAATGGGCGGAGTTTGTCAGCAAGCACCGTTGACTAAGATACCCGAAATTATATTGCAGCATTGCAAATAAATAATATGTATTCCCGTCAAAACAGATATTATACTAATCCCTTTTTAAACTGCCGAGTTGTAAACAGTTTAAAAAGGGATTAGTATTAGTATTAAAATCCCCCGCCTTTTCCAACAAGGCGGGGGATATATCATTTTGAATTGTAACCTAATATTTCAGAGCTATTATCCCTCATACTCACTGAACTTAGGAGCATTTGCGATAACCTCCGCCTCCAAGTTGGAGGGAAGCTGCTCATACCTTGCAAACTCCATGGTAAAGCCGCCCATACCTCTTGTCATCTGACGAACAACCGTTGCAAAGTCGCCCGTTTCAGCCATAGGCAATTCCGCCGAGATCTCGGTAATGCCGCTTCCTACGGGGTTCATACCCAGTACGGCGCCTCTGCGCTTGTTGATAACGCCCATAATGTCGCCCGTGTTGTCGTCGGGAACCATTATGGAAAGGCTCATGATAGGCTCAAGCAAGCAGGGTGAAGCCTGCTGCAAGCCGGCCTTGTACGCAAGGTGAGCCGCCATTTTAAACGCCTGCTCGGAGCTGTCTACGGGGTGATAAGAGCCGTCAAACAAGGTAGCCTTTAAACGTACAACGGGATAACCCGCAAGTACGCCGTGAGCGATGCTTTCCTGCAAACCCTTTTCAACTGCGGGGAAGTAGTTCTTGGGAACGCTTCCGCCGACAACTCTTTCGTCAAATACAAGCTCGTCAGTATCGCCCGGCTCAAATTCCATTTTAACGTGACCGTACTGACCGTGACCGCCGGACTGCTTCTTATGCTTGCCCTCAACGCTTACCTTCTTACGGATAGTTTCGCGGTAAGCTATAATGGGCTGCGACAGCTCAACGTCAACGCCGAATTTGCTCTTAAGCTTCTGTACCGATACTTCTATATGCTGCTCGCCCATGCCGCCGATAATGCGCTGGTGAGTTTCATGATTGTGATTGTAGGACAAAGTCAGATCCTCTTCGAGTAAACGTCTCAAAGCGGTTCCCAGCTTGCCCTCGTCGCCCTTGTTAACGGCGGCGATGCCCTTGAAGAAGCAGGGCTGAGGGAATAAAATGGGAACGTACTGACCTACGTTTGAAGGATCGCAAAGAGTATCGTTTGTGTTGGCGTTAAGCTTTGTAGCAACAACGATGTCGCCAGCGTACGCTTCGGGGATCTCCTCCTGCTTTTTTCCCTTGATAACCAATATTTTGCCGGGCTTTTCGGTTTCGCCCGTGGTCGCGTTTACAATAGCGGAGCTTGTACTTAATTTACCCTGCACTATCTTTAAAAAGCTCATTTTTCCCACAAAGGGATCGGCAACTGTCTTGAATACGAAAGCGGAAAGGGGCTTTTCCTCGTCGTACTTGATATATTCCTCTTTCTTAGGCTCGCCGGGGCGCTCGTCCGCGCTGGGAAGCATGTATACTATCGTATCGAGCAGCATGTCAACGGAAGCCAAAGTATCGCCCGAGCAGCAAACAACGGGAGTTATAACACCCTGATCGATGCCGTCGTGAATACCCTTAACGATCTCGGCAAAGGTAAAGTCCTCGCCCTCGTTTTCAAAGTATCTCATCATCAGGTCTTCATCGGTCTCGGCAATAGCCTCCGCCATTGCGGCTCTTAAGCCCTTAAGACGGTTTTCCGAGGCGGGCATTTCAACTTCCTTGCGCTTTCCGCCCTCGCTGTACTCATAAGCCTTCATTTCCAGAAGGTTTATGTAGCTCTCAACCTTGCCGTATTTATCAAAGGGAACTACAATAGGACAAATGGTAGGTCCGAAGTTGGTTTTCATTTCTTCGAGACAGCGATAGAAGTTGGAGTTTTCCTCCTCCATTCTGGTGACAACGAACATGGTTGCCTTCTTGGCGTTTTTCGCTTCGTTAAAGGCCTTTATGGTTCCCACCTGAACGCCGTCCTTTGCGGGAAGAGTAATGATCACGCTTTCGGAGGCTCTTATTCCCTCCGACATTTCACCGGCAAAGTCAAACTGACCGGGAGTATCGATAATGTTGATCTTTACGTCCTTCCATTCCGCATACGCCAAAGCGGCGTTAAGAGAGATCTTGCGCTTGATTTCGTCGGGATCGAAGTCGCATACGGTGCTTCCGTCCGCCACCTTACCCATTCTGTCAAGTCCGCCGCTTACATACATCAGGCTTTCTGCAAGAGAGGTTTTTCCGCTTCCGCCGTGCCCCGCCAATGCAATGTTCCTGATATTTTTACATTTGTATTGTTTCATTCGCTGACCTCCGCAAATAAATTTTGCATTTAAAGAATAATTTTTTATTTTTAAATACGTTGATATAATTATACTATAATTTTATGAAAAAATCCAGTCTATTTTTGTATTTTTTCCATATTAAGCATAAAATAAACAGTGCTGTTTTTAGTAACTTTTAACAAATACACGCGAATTTGACAATAAAGTAACATTTTCTATGTAAAAAGAGGACAAAATATTTTGTAAAATTTAAATAAAATTGCATTAACACAATTGATTTTTTTAGTTTAATATGATATTATATTGTTATACTATTTCGGCGACAATAATCGATTACTCTGAAAGGGGAAAAATCAATGGAAAGACGCACCAAGGAAATTACCAACGCAAAAAACAAGAGAATAAAGATCGGAGTTATTCCGGGACACTTCGCCACCAACCATTCACACGTTAACTATTATATTGACCTTAACCAAATGAAGCGCAGGCTGAAAAACGCCAAGGAGACCGCGCAGGAGCTGGCAAATATTTACAGTTCTATGCCTATCGACACCATAGTATGCCTTGAGGGCACACAGATGATTGGCGCGTTCCTTGCGGAAGCCTTAAGCAGCGGCTCCACCCACTCCATAAATTACGACGCGGACATCTGCGTTATCACTCCCGAGCTGGACAGCAACAACCAGATGATCTTCCGTGACGACACTCAGCCCATGATCTGGGGCAAGCGCGTTTTGCTTCTTATCTCCAGTGCCTCCACAGGCTGGACGATAGAAAGATGCATGAGCTGTCTTAAGTATTACAGCGGCGAATTGATAGGGGTTGCGGCTTTGTTCAGCGCGATCAGTGAGGTAGCGGGAATCAAGGTAAATTCTATCTTCACTCCCGATGACGTTCCCGGATATGCCAGCCATTCTCCCGCCGACTGCCCTATGTGCAAGGAAAAGCAGAAGGTGGACGCGCTTATCAACGCTTTCGGATATTCAAAAATTTAAATGCAAAACCCAATGCTTCGGACATGGAAAAACAGTTTTTTAAAGAACAAAAACCCGTTAAAATCGATGTGAATTTCGATTTTAACGGGTTTTGTTTTTAGAAGTTTTTAACTCCTTTTTTTAGTTTATTTTTTTTGAAATCAAGTATTTTTAAACTGAGTTATAACATCGCAATAACAATTGGGTGAAGGCATTTTGATTGCTTCGGTCCTTTGCGCATATTCGATAATTACCGCGTATAATCCCATGAACATATTTTGACACATACGGTCAGCGTCATCTGTCAGGTGTTTGGGAAACAGCTTTTTATAACCCGAAATAAAATCGCTTGCTATTTCGGAATACCGCGGCATAAGAGGCGCAAGGTATTTGTCGGATATGCTGTCAAATGCCTTTTTTTGTTCCGCGGTAAAAAAAGGAACCGTTACAAAAAAGCTGCCGTCCTCTTTTTTAATTATAAATCCGTCCTGAATGGCGTACGCAGCGGAATCTATATCCTCTGTGGAACCGCCGCACAAAATATCCTCGCATACGTTGATCTGATAATCGTACATCATCTGACGCCTGCAAATACCGCTGATCCTGTCGTATGCGGTATACCTGCACCCTCCGCGGCTGCCCATATTGAGGTTGGTCTGTGTCCCGATCATTATTCTTCGGTGATTTCCCGTTTCCATATTTCCGATATAACGCCATTCATTGCCGTCATAATTTTTCTCAATAAAGGGGTAAGGCAAATTGCAGTAATGCTCGCTTGCGTAGGAAAACGCCATTGCGCCGTAAAGATAAAACAGATCCGCCTCGCTTTTTTCGGCTTTATAAAAACCGATATTTGCCGCTTCCTCAGCTATTCCCTTAAGCGAATTCAAAAGCTCCTCCATGATCGGCAACAGTGCTTTTTCGGCGTTTTCCTCGCAGTATATTCCGTATTTGTCTGACCAGATCACAAAATTCGTTCGGTATTTCCCTTTGGAAGCCTCTATAACCGCCCCGCGCTTTAATAAATTTTCAACCCGATCCTCTACATAATACGCGGGAACACCGCACGCTTTCGCCAATTCCTCAACGCCGCAGGACTGTTCATAGCAATAATACAATATATTTTGAGATAAAGCGTCGTTGATATACACGTTGGGATAAGGTCTGGTTTTACCGTCGTAGTTTCCGTTCCCGTAGAAGCCGATTCCGATTTTAACGGGTCGTAAAGCAGTTTCTTGCATTTCGGCACACTCCTTTTTCAATTTTTTCCGTGCCTCCGTAAGCCGCCACCTGACAGTGCCTTCGGGAATTTTCAGCTTTTCGGAGACCTCTTTAGTCGAAAGGCCGTCGTAGTAGTAAAGAACGATTATATCACGATATTTTGCGGAAAGCATTGCGATTTCCGTCCTGAGAGAATCGTATATTTCCTCGCTGTCGTCGAAATACCTGTCCTCATAAAACAAATTTTCGGGTATGTCATAGGAATACATCGCGCGCTGTTTCCCGAGATCACGCCTGAAAGTCTTTGTCACATTTTTTGCTATACCCCAAAGCCACGGCTCGAATTTGCTTTCGTTCCTGAGCTTAGGCTGCTCCCGAACCGCCGTAAACAATATCTCCTGCACCAGCTCGTCCGCTTCCTCGCGGGAGTATGTACGTTTAACGGCATATCCGTAAACCTTTTCGATATAGTCTTCAATAATACCGTGCTTCACCGTTCTCACCTGCCCTTCGCCTATAAAGTGTCAAAAAAAGGAGTTTTGCTTGGCAGATTTGAAATTTTTTTGTTTTTATTATTTTAAATTACCTTTACTTTAAATGCGCGCCCTTTTCCTTTGCTCTACCGTTCCAACCGATTCCCGTCTCATAACGTCTCGTCTTTTTTTCCGCCTTTTCCATTACCCTTGCCGCCTTTGCTTCGCCCTTAGCGATGATCTGCTTCGCCAGTGCCTCATTATCGGGAGCAAACGCCTCCGCTCTCAATCTGTAAATTTCTCTTATCTCGGCAGCCTTTATTTCCGCTTTTTCCTTTATTTTCAAAGCTTTTTCCTTTTTACACTGCTCCAACGCTTCGTTATTCAAGGCTTGTCCGCTCAAAAAACCGCTGGCAGCCGTTTTCTCAGCGGCGGAAATCTCTTCGGCTCTAACGATCTTTACCCTCTTATTTGAGATCAGTCCTATCCCTACACAAAACAGAATTATGGTAAGTAAAAGGAAAAGTGATTCAAACAGCAATATAATCGGGTCTCTGTGATAATCATAAAAATGACTGATATTTATAATATCAATAAATCCGCCTACGACCGAAATAAGCATTAAAAGCAAACCCCACGTCTTCTTTGAAATCAAGCTTTCCTTAACCCCCGCATCGGGCTCCGCCGCAGCTGTGGAAGCCTCCGCGCGGATCTCCTCGGGATTTTCGGCGTATGTATTCGATGCTTCGCATATCCGATTTTGTGCGGATAGATCTCTTTCAAGCTGCACCGCTCTGAACGCCTTAACAAAATCGCCCGCAAATCTGCGTATCTTCATACAAAGCTTGCGAAACGCCATATGATACCTTAACAGTGCGTTTGCGAAGAAGGACAGACCGGTAACAAATACTGCCACCGACGCTGCAAATAAAACAGTTAAAATTATCCTTTCAAAATCGCCGGTATGAGACTGAAAAAAGAACGATGCAGAGACAAAAGCGCCCATAACGCCCGCAAAGATAAGCAGCAAAGCCCACAGAGTCCTTAATACAGCCTTATAATTAAGCTTGATAACGAAATACTCAGAAGAAGCGGAAATTGCTGCCGCGGGAGAAGAAGAGTACTGCGGCTTATCGTATCGGTTCTCGGGATTATCCTCGCAGTACTGAAGCTGCGGCGCGGGAATAAAAGCGCTTTGGCTATTTAAAGCAACGTTTTCGTCTCTGCCTCCTTTTATAAGGTAGTCGGTAGTTACCTCAAAAAATTCGCTTATGGCTATAATATAGTCCAGATCGGGGGTTGACTGGTCAAGCTCCCATTTTGAGATAGTCTGACGTGTTACCTCCAATTTTTCTCCCAATTCCTCTTGGGACATTTTTCTTTGCTTTCTTAAAAGCTGTATTCTTTCACCGAAGGTCATATTATTCTCCTTTCCGACCGTTATTTTGGCCTATACGGCATAAAGCGCTTGTTTTACTTAAATTTATTATACTCTTTTTCACTGCCAAAGTCTACCAATATACAAAGGAATTTTCTTATTTTTGATATTTTTTGTGCAACGATTGGTTGCTGCTGCGTTAAAAAATCGGCTGATTTTTGCAATTTGGATATACCGCCAAACCCGCTGTCTTAAGAAAATCAAAGCTTTCCTTAAGACAGTCTGCGGCTTTGACGAACGCATATTGATAGATAAAGAAGCAATCATGTAATATAAGCCTCAAAATATTTTGTTTTGAAAGCTTATACATATTTTATCATTTTTCTCATTAAAAATCTACCAACATATGCAGGAATTTTTTGCATTATCCAAAAAAATTTTTTTGCAACGATTCGTTGCACAGCAGAGAAAACCGTGTTTACTGATTTGACATATGAAAAAATCCCCGCATCTGTCAAGCTTCGCTTAACACAAATGCGGGAATTTGGTTTTAAAAATCAAAGTGTGTTCACATTATTGAAATTTTTCTTTCAATGCTGTCGGAATTAACCGAAAATTTTACAGCGGTTTCCGCGCTGATTATCTTTTTCTTGAAAAGCTCCAGCAGATATGTGTCCATACTGATCATGCCCTCGTTTCCGAAGCTGTTTATGGCGTTGTCTATCTGGTGGATCTTGCTTTCTCTTATCATGTTTCTTACGGCGCCGTTGCAGTGCATTATCTCAAAGGCGGGAACAAGCTTGCCGTCTGTCGCGGGAACAAGCTGCTGAGATATGACAGTTTGCAGGAGCTGTGAAAGCTGAACCCTGATCTGCTGCTGCTGATTGGGCGGGAACACGTCTATTACACGGTCGATAGTGTTTGCCGCGCCTATGGAGTGTAAAGTGGAAATGACCAAGTGACCCGTTTCCGCGGCGGTCATAGCGGTCTTTATCGTTTCAAAGTCGCGCATCTCGCCTACTAAAATAACGTCGGGAGACTGTCTCAGGCTGGCTCTTAAAGCGGGAACGTACCCTTCGGTGTCGGCGTGTACCTCGCGCTGACTTATAACGCTCTTTTTATTTTTATGAAGATACTCTATCGGCTCCTCAAGGGTGATTATATGTGCGTTGCGGGTGCTGTTTATCCTGTCTATGATACACGCCAAGGTGGTGGATTTTCCGCCGCCCGCGGGCCCCGTTACCAGAACAAGACCCTTGGTCTTTTCGGAAATATTCATAATGTTTTCGGGAATAGACATTTCCTTGTAATCGGGAACATCAAAAGAAACAAGGCGAATAACCGCGGCCAAGGAACCGCGCTGCTTATACGCGCTTATACGAAAGCGGGAAAGCCCCTTTACCGAGATCGAGAAATCGTCGTCGCCTGTGGAGCGCAGCTTTGTCACGGCTCTGTCCGCAAGCTTGTACGCCTCCGTGATCAGCTTTTCGGAGGTCTCGGGCAGAATGATCTCGTTATCCTGCGGCTGTATAAGTCCGTTAAGCTTATAGGACACGGGAAGACCCGAAACTATAAAAATGTCGCTCGCTTGTTTATCTACCGCTTCTTTAAGCATTGTGATCAAATCCATTGGCTTTTCCTCTTTTCTTATTTTTTGGAGAACGGTTAACTCACCCGTGATTTATCCTGCGGAACGCTTAAAATCCGTCCCATAAGTCTATGCTGTCGTCTATGATTATTCCTTGGTTTTTGGAAGCCGTTTTCTGAGCCGTTACCGTCAGCTCTCCGCCTTCCGCTCTGAGAGTTGTTTCAAGCTCGCGCTTTTCGTCTATATCAACAGTAAAGCTTATTGTAACACCGCTTTCGTCCGTTGAAACGAAGGCCCCCAGATTTATTGCCGCCGCGGATATATCGGAATTTCCCGTAAGACCTGATACGGCGGTTTTTATTTCGCCGCATTTTTCCGCCGCCGCCTTTTCGGCCGCGTAATAATCATCGGAGACCTTTGCGGATCTGTTTACCGTCCCCAATTCGTTTTGCGCCGAAACCAAGGTCAGCACGGAAAAAACGGTAATGGTAAGCACGATAAAAATGATCAGTATAAGCGAACCGCCTATTCCGGAGGACGCTCTGCTTCGCTGAACCGCCATTTCCTTCAAGTCCTTTCTGTAATTATGATTGTTGCTTCCCCAACTAACTCTTGAATTTTTCTGCTTGCCCGGCTGCCGAAATACTTCGTCAGAAATCCTTGAAATATGCGCATATTCCTGCGGCTTTCTTCCTTGTCTTTCGGCAGCCGTTCGTCGCATAAAATCTTCAAGAGTTAATTGGGGGAGCAATAGTACGCGGAGTTGATATTGTAGATAAGCTTGTTGTCCGCCGTTCTGTAAATTTCGACCGTATATTCGGTTACGCCGTTATCATTGACGTTTACTGCCGAAGCCGCCGAATAAACGGCGTCTTCTTTTTCAACGGACTTCAGCTCGGCATTGTAGTATTCGGTGTTATCCGTATTGTACATGCCGTTTTTTATAAGCTCGGCTTTATTCTGAGCGAGAATAAGCGCGTTGCTTAAGTCCCTGCTTTCGCTTATATCCGATGATGCCTTTGCGATAATTGCCGCGCACACACAGGCGCACACGGCAAAAATAAGCAGCGAGATCATCAGCTCCATAAGGAATAATCCCGTTTTGCCGCTTTTTCTCATAGTCAGATCATTCCTTTCATTTCAAAGTCAAGCAAAACCCCGTCGTGACAGGGTGACTTAATTAAACCGCGTTAATATAAAACAGGGTCGTATTATCTTCATTATCGGTAAGCGTTATCTCCAATAAGCTGCCGTCCTTTTCAAACGAGATCGCCTTTGCTTCTGTAAGGGAAGTGCCCGAAGAGGGCGGGAGAGATATTTCGGCGTTGCAGAAAAGCTCTCTTACCGATCCTTCATACTGATAGATGTATGTTATGTAATTTATTCCGCCTATATTGTCGATTATGCAAAGAGCGTTTATGCCCTCCAGCTCACCTACGGTGATCTTGTCGGCGTCGTTGTTGGCACGAACCTTGGCAGTAATGTAATTTATACAGGTCTGCCTGTTGAACCGTTCTTCCATCTGAACGGCGGAATTTCTGTAAGCGATAGCGCCCGATACGGTAATGAAAAGGGCGGTGATCATAAACAAAGCGAACAAAAGCAGTACAAACAGGGTGTCTGCGGAGTGTAGATCTTTTTTCAACCGCTCACCTGCTTTCTTATTACCGTTATGCTGGGCATGATATTGGACGCGAAAACACTGTAACGAACCGTGTACTCGTCACTTACCTTCAATCCGTAGTTTTCCTTTAAATAATCTATATCGGGAGGATAGCTTCCCTCTTGGGCGTAACAGGTTATAACGGCGCGCATGATGCTGTTCTCGGTTATCGCAAGCCCCTCGGCCTCCGTTGTTCTGCCTATATCCGCCACGGATAAAACCACGATCACAACGATAATTATAAATATAACTATGGCGGGAATGTATCCTGCAAGAACATGATTTTTCTTTTTAAGCTTCATTCGGATACCTTCCTTTCCGTTAAAATCGGTTTGCGCGCGGCATTAAATCAGACGCCAAAACGCAATTGGCGGCATGATCCGCCGAAGAGACGTACTCAATATCCTGCCAAGACAGTCTTTTAAATCGATGTGATGACCGAAAGCATGGGGAGCATTACCGAAAACAGTACAAATCCCACTATCACCGACATCACTATAACCAAAACGGGCTCTACACGGCTGATCTTTTCGTCAACCGCATCGTTGACCTTTTGGGTATAATCCTCGGAGATCTTTTTCATGGTCTCATCGGTTTTACCCGTCTGAAAACTGATAGTAAGCTTTCTGGCGCTCATGCTGTCTAAAATTTCCGCCTTCTGTATCGCTTTGTCGAAGCTTTGACCGCTTCTCATAAGCTCCTGACAGGAGGAAATTTTCTTTCCGGTATTTTCATCGCACATTTTCTTTGACATTTCAAGCGATTCGTCAATATCCATGCCGCTTGAAATGGTCATTGCCATTGCTGAGGCAAAATTGGAGGAGGATATCTGGTTATTGAGCTTTCTGCCCTTAAAAACGGAAACGACCTTATCGTGCGTGGAGGGCAGCTTGTAAAGCACTGCCGCCAGCACTGCCAAAACTACCACAGCGCCGACTATAACAAAGGAATAGGTCTGTATAGCCGAGCCTATATTCATAAGAGTTACCGCCGCTCCCGACATTGTAACGCCAAGCTGTCCGAATACATCGTTGAATATGGGCAGAACCTGCGTTAAAAGCAGCACTACGATAACAATTAAAATTACCAGCAGTATAAGAGGGAACGCCACAGCATTTTTGATATTTTCCGCAACCTCCTGCTGCCTCGCGTAATATTCCGAAAGACTTTGAAGCACCGAGTCCAGACGGCCCGTCTGCTCGCCGAGCTGTATCATCTCCTCCGCGTAAACGGGAAAAGATTTTGTATTCTTTACGGCTTCGGAAAAGGTGCAGCCCTTTGAGGTATCGTTAAACAGGCTTTCCAGAACGGCATCGTTCTTATTGTCGTTCAGAAGCATGTATAAACCGTCGTTGGTGGACATGCCCGAGCTGACCGTGTCATGCAGCTCGCCGCACAATCTTGATATGTAGGAGGGTTTAAGCTTTTTAGCTGCCATTTTGTTACTCCTTAAGTATCATTATATAAAAACCAAGGTTAATCTTTTATACCTAATGATTCGAAAAAATTTCCAGCAGGATCAGAATACAAATTCCTGAAAATAATTGTTTCCGTTGGCTATAAATTCAAGGATAGCCTTGCTGGATTTGGAGCTTGCGGCATAAGTGGGATCCATTCTGTGCCATGCCGAGCCGTCAAAGTATATCGCGGCGCCGTACACCCAGCCAACATCCTGAACGTATACATTTACCCACGCGTGGAAACCGCCGCCGGATACATCGCCCGATATGACCTGAGTGGGCACGTTTTGGCTTCTCAGCATTGCCGCCATCGTTGCCGCGTAATCGAGGCAAATGCCCTTTTTCTGTTTTATTACCTTTTCGGTATCGCCCGCGTAGCCGCCCGGTATATTTGAATTGGCAAGATCGTAATCGTATACCACGTTGTCCACAAGCCACGAGTAGATCCTGTCAACCTTTTCCAATGGCGTTGTAGTACCCGCACAAAGCTGTGAAGCCAATGTTACCGCGCTGTCGCCGCTTGAGTAATTAACATACTGGCTTGGGCGTAAAAAGGGCGCAAGGGAACTGGAAAGATTTACGTCAAATGTAAAGCTGTGCGCAATGGCATAGCCGCCACCGCCTACGCTTTCCAATATGTTGATAGTATATGAGCCGTTGCTTGCCGTAAGAGGGTATGAATCAAAGCGTCCGTTGGAATTGAGATTGTAAGTCTGCGTAACGCCTGTTGGCCCCGTTATCTGTACCTTGATCTGTCCGGAGGAGCCCGTGTATTTCGCCATAACGTAGCCGTCCGACGTGTGACTGTAATCGACGGTCGCAAGCTTGTTGCCGGATGTAAGTATACCGTCCGCGACAGGCGTCAGAACTGTAGCGGGCGAAGGCTCCGCGGGAACGGCGGTTGTTGTTGCGGGAGGCTCCGTTGCGGCTTGCGTAGGCGCGGCCGTTGTCGTGACCTGCGTTTTTGCCGTTGTGGCGGAAGTAGCGGATGATGCGGCGACCGTTTCGACTATGGTCTGAGTTGTGCTTTGGACGGCGCTTTCATCTGTGCTCTCGTCGTCGGTTTCGGCTTCCGTGTCCGTTGTGTCCGCGCTGTCCTGTGTTTCACTGTCCGCTGTGTCCTGCGTTTTTTCCTCCGATTCCGTATCGGTGGTACTTTCTATGACATGTGACGTGGTTTCTTCGGAAAGGATCGTGGGGTCTTCCGAGTTATCTTCGGAGCTTCCCTCCGACTCGGATATGATCCGGGATTCCGAAGTCGGGCTGCCGTCCGATGTTATGTCGGGAGTGACGGTTGTTGTATTACAGCCGCAAAGCAAAAGAGAAAGCACAGTCAGCAATGCGGCAAATCTTTTTTTATTCAAACACTCACCTCCGTGGACAATTAAATTTAACAATTTTTTGTCATACAGTTCTGTCGTTAAATTTTATTTTATCATATAATTGGTTGAAAGTCAATAAAGACACATGTGAAAATTCGTTCACTTACTATCTTACTCTCCCAGACCCTCGGCAAGCGCTTCCACACTCATACCGCTGCCCGCACCCGTGACCTCGGTGTACTCGCCCTCGCTTTCGATCCTGTCTTCGTCTTTTTTGTCAAGAGCGGTTTTATACTTTTTGGGGTCGGGATTGTCGTTCCTGCGGAAGGTCATTGCCATCATAAACATTTTTGGCTGTTTTTCCGCCAAAAACTTAATGTCCTTCATGGGAACTTTATCGCCGTTCTGAATGCGTTTCGCTATCTTCATGCACTTTGCGATGTCCATAAAGCTGCTGCCTTTATCGTCGTCCTCGCTGTTGAGATTATCAAGAAAACGCTGCAGATCGTCCTTATACTCTTCCCTTTTGCCATTGGTCCGGTTTTCAAGCTCCCTTTGGGTCTGAAGAAACCTTCGCGCCTCCTCGGTCAAAGTAAGGGTATCGGTTCTGGAACTGCCGTTTTTTGTCTTTTGCTCGGTCACATTTCTTTTTGTGTATGTGATCGGCGTTTGGCTTACAGTGGTCGTATTGCTTACATTCATAACATTTCCTCCTTGTCTTGCTATATCTCTGTACTGCCCAACACCTCGCCTATCCTGCCCTCTATCAACAGATCGGCGGAGTTATCCGCGCTTGTGGGCGACATATTGATTATCACAAGATTATTTCCGCGGAAATAATTTATCAGCCCCGCCGCCGGGTATACCACAAGCGAAGTGCCGCCTATTATAAGTGTGTCGGCGTTTCCGATAGCGTTTACGGAAGCTCCCAGCACCTTTTGGTCAAGCTGTTCGCTGTACAGCACCACGTCGGGCTTTATCAGCCCGCCGCACTCACAGCGGGGTACGCCCTCACTGTGCAGTATATACTCGGCCGTAAAGCTTTTTCCGCATTTCAGACAGTAGTTTCTGAGCACGGAGCCGTGAAGCTCATAAACCCTTTTGCTTCCTGCCTTTTGGTGCAAGCCGTCTATATTTTGGGTAATAACTGCCGACAGCTTGCCCTTTTGCTCCATTTCCGCAAGCTTTAAGTGTGCGGCGTTGGGCATAGCGGTGAGACAAAGCATTTTATCACGGTAAAAGCGGTAAAATTCCTCCGTCTGAGAATAAAAGAAATCGCCGCTTAAAATCGTTTCGGGAGGATAGTCGTACTTTTGACTGTAAAGTCCGTCCACGCTCCGAAAATCGGGTATTCCGCTTTCCGTGGACACTCCCGCGCCGCCGAAAAACACCGTGTTTTTTGAGCTTTTCAGTATTTCGTTAAGCTTTTTTATTTTTTCGTTTATATTACTTGTATTCATGATCAGAAAGGCTTTGAATCCTTTAATTCAACGATTCGGTTAAACACGTTCTCATGCTTGGAATCCTTGCAGAAGTAGCCCAATCTCACAAACTGGAACTTATCGCCCGCCTTTGCGTCTTCAAGGCACTTTTCGAGCTTGCAGCCAAGCTTTTTCTCCACGGAATCGGGGTTAAGATAATCGTCAAAGGTCTTATCCTCGGGAATAGCGTTGGTGTTTTCAATGGTAAAGAGATTGTTGTAGATATAAACGTCTCTTTCAACGCAGTTGCTTTCGCTGAGCCAGTGGATAGTGCCTTTGACCTTTCTTCCGTCAACGGGGTTGCCGTTGCCGCTTTCAATGTCAGCGGTGCAGATTATCTTGTTTATGCTTCCGTCCTCGTTGTAAACAATATCCTTATATTTTATGATATACGCACCCATAAGTCTTACCTCGCCCTCGGGCTTCAAGCGGAAATACTTAGGCGGAGGACAGGCGGAAAAGTCTTCCTTATCAATATAGATATTTTTGGTAAACAGCACCTTGCGCTTTCCCGCGGCTTCATCGTTGGGATTGTTGGAGATCTCAAAATACTCCTGCTTATCCTGGGGGTAATTTTCGATCTCAACCCTTATGGGGTCAAGTATGGCGATTCTTCTCAGCGCGGTTTTGTTAAGCTCGTCTCTTATGCAGTGCTCCAAAAGGGCAATATCCACCAAAGACAAGCTTTTACAAACGCCCGCAAGCTCCACAAAGCGGAAAATGGATTCGGGAGTATAGCCGCGTCTTCTTAAAGCGCAGAGGGTGGGCAGTCTCGGGTCGTCCCAGCCGTCCACAACGCCCGTTTCCACAAGCTGACGAAGATAACGCTTGCTCATTACGGTATTGGTAACGTTAAGTCTCGCAAATTCGTACTGATGAGGGGGCTGTTCAAAGCCGATATTTTCAACCACCCAGTCGTAAAGGGGTCTGTGGTTTTCAAACTCGATTGAGCACATGGAGTGGGTTATTCCCTCCAAAGCGTCCTGAATGGGGTGAGCAAAGTCATAAAGGGGATAAATGCACCACTTGTCGCCCTGACGGTGGTGGGACATGTGAAGAATACGATAAATAGCGGGGTCGCGCATATTCATATTGGGGCTTGCCATGTCTATCTTTGCGCGGAGAGTGCAGTAGCCGTCGGGAAACTCGCCGTTTTTCATTTTTTCAAACAGCTCCAGGTTTTCCTCAACGCTTCTGTCGCGGTAGGGGCTGTTCTTTCCCGGCTCGGTCAAAGTACCTCTGTACTCTCTCATCTCGTCGCCCTTAAGGTCGCAGACGTAGGCCTTTCCCTTTTTGATAAGCTCTACCGCAAACTCGTAGGTCTTCTGAAAATAGTCGCTTCCGTAAAATACCTCGTCGGGATTTGCTCCCAGCCACTTCAAGTCCTCCATTATGGATTCAACGTACTCGTTGTCCTCCTTGGTGGGGTTGGTATCGTCAAAGCGGAGGTTAAACAAGCCGTTATACTTCTTCGCGGAGGTGTAGTTGATGTAAATGGCTTTCGCGCTGCCTATATGCAGATACCCGTTAGGCTCGGGAGGAAAACGGGTGTGTATTTTTTTAACGCGCCCCGCCGCCAGATCGCTTTCGATTATATCGGTCAGAAAGTTGGAATTGTCTTCCGCTTCCGTAACATTGTTTTTTTCTTCCGTCATTATAATGTCTCCTTAAATTTCTTTATTCTGTTCAAGCTTTCGTCCCTGCCGAGTATCTTCATAACAAGGCAAAGGTCGGGGCTGTTGAGCTTACCCGTTACCGCCGCTCTTATAAAAGCGCTGACGTCCGCAACGCTGCCCTTATAGCCGTCGGGATTTGCCTTATATTCCTTGATGTTGGAGCAAAAGCCGTGTTTTTCGCCTATCGCCTTGACCTTGTCGAACCAGACGTTTTGTTCGTCCTCTATATCGTATTGCTCCGAAAAGTCGTCAAGCACGGCGGTAATATCTTCCTTGTCGAATCCCTCGGGCTTTTCGGCAAAGGTAAAATATTCGGGGTAGAAAAAGCCCATATAGCCCTTTGCATCTTTCCATGTCTCCAAGTCCTTGCGGGGCTTGTTTCCGCCTCTGCCGATTTGAAGAATGGCTTTTGTAAAGGCTTCGTCTCTTGAAATAACATCGTAAAACTCGCCGTCAAACTCCTTTGCCCAATTTGCAAGCTTTTCGTAAACCTTGTCGGCGGTCATTCGGGAAATAACGTTTTTGCTGACGTCACCCAATTTTACCAAATCAAACAGCGAACCGCTTGCACTCATTTTCTTTATAGAGAAAGGAAAATCGTTAACGTCCGCGTCGGGGTTCGCTCTGCGCCAATCCTCGAAATTGCTGTTCAAAAGGGTCATAACGTAATCTATAACACTTTCGGCGGGATAGCCCTCGCTTATATAATAGCTCATACCCGCGCCTTTGTCACGCTTGGAAAGCTTCTTCTTCGCGTCTCCCTCTTTTCTCATAAGCTGTGAAATGTGGAGATACTTGGGCAGCTTAAAGCCGAGAGCGTTAAAAAGCTGAATGTGGTAAGGAAGGCTGGACAGCCACTCCTCGCCTCTTACAACATGACTCGTTCTCATTAAATGGTCGTCCACCGCGTGCGCCATATGATAAGTGGGCATGCCGTCGCTTTTCAGCAAAACGTGGTCAATGTGGTTTTCGGTCACTTCTATCGCGCCTTTTACAAGGTCGGTGAATTTTATTTTATTGTCGGGATTGCCATCCGAGCGGAAGCGCAGAACATAGGGTATTCCCGCTTCGATTTTTTCCTTAACTTGGTCAAGGGTAAGTCCGCGGCACTTCACGTATTCGCCGTAGTAGCCGGGAGTTGCCTTAGCCGCCTCCTGCTTTTCCCTCAGCTTTTGCATATCCTCCTCGGTGCAGAAGCAGGGGTACGCTTTCCCGTTTTTTACAAGCTCCTTTGCGTAGGTGCGGTAGATCTCTCTTCTTTCGCTTTGTCGATAGGGGCCGTACTTTCCCTCTTTTACTATGCTTTCGTCAAAGTTTATCCCGAAATTCTCGAAAACCTTGATAATGTCGTATTCCGCGCCCTCTACCTCGCGTTTAGAGTCGGTGTCCTCTATTCTCAGATAAAACACGCCGCCGCTTTGATGCGCAAGCCTTTCGCCCACCAATACGGGGAACAAGCCGCCGAAATGCACAAACCCCGTGGGGCTGGGAGCAAAACGCGTTACCTTCGCGCCCTCGGAAAGCTCTCTTTGAGGGTATAATTCTTCGTAATAGTCGGGGGTTTTGGTCACATCGGGAAAAAGCAGCTCTGCCAATGCATTGTAGTCCATAGTTGTTGTTTCCTTTTTTTGTCTTTATTGCAGAACCTGTCTTCACAAGCTTACGCACACGTCTTTCCGGCAAATTTTGCCGAATACTGCGTCAAGCTCCCTTGACGGGCGACAGCCCGCCTCATGGAAGAGACAGAATATTGCCCAAAGCGTTGGCACGGACGCCAACGCCCAAAGCAATATTCGAGCCTGCGGTCGCTATCTTCGACAAAATTATGCTCGGAAATCCGTGCACGCATCTTGTGAAGACAGGTTCTTACCCATAAACGTAATCCATTCCGTGATTACGGGTATTTTTTATACTTAATAATATAATAGCACAATTCGGAGAAAATTTCAAGTGATATTAAAGGTTTTAAGCTACTTTTTATTAAACCGCGAAAAGATTTTTCCGCCGAGGGAAAAATTTTCGTTTTCTACTTGCAATTTTTGTTAAAATAAGGCATAATTAAAGGAGCTTATATCAATCCCATTTTAAACTGACGTAATACCCACAGTTTAAAATGGCATTGCACCCAAAACACTAATCCCACAGTTTTAAAAAGAATTAGTATTAAAAACGGAGGTCAACCCGATGGAGTTTAAAAAAATAGACGTATATACAGAATCCGAGGCGGTATATCCCCTTACCATGCAGTTAAGCGAGCTTGGGATAAACGGCTTTGAGATCCACGACAGTGCGGATTTCGAGGATTTTATGGAAAACAAGGAGATGAACTGGGACTACGTTGACGATGATTTAATGAACCTGAAAAACGTCAAGACCCATATCACCCTTTATTTGCAGGAAAACGTGCAGGGCGCGGAGATGTTTGCCGCCTTGAAAGGCGCGTTAAAGGATATAAAGGACAGAGACGAAGACGATTTTTACGGAAGTCTCGATATCGAAACGGGCAGCATTAAGGAAGAGGATTGGGCTAATAACTGGAAGCAGTACTACAAGCCCTTTAACGTAGGTAACAAGCTGATGATAAAGCCCACATGGGAAACTGTGGAAGACAGCGGCGGAAGAAAAATTTTAGAGATAGACCCCGCTTCCTCCTTCGGCACAGGTCAGCACCATACAACAAAGCTTGTTATGGAGGCTTTGGAAACGGTCATAAGCGGCGGGGAAAAGCTGCTTGACTTAGGCTGCGGAAGCGGTATTCTGTCTATTGCCGCACTGCTTTTGGGCGCGGAAAAAGCGGTAATGACCGATATTTTTCTGAACGCTGTCAATACCGCTTCGGAAAACATCGAACAGAACGGCTTTGATAAAACGCGGTATGAGGCTTTTTGCGGAAATATCGCGGACGATAAGGCGTTAAGGGAAAAAATCGGAACCGGCTATGATCTGATAACCGCAAATATCGTGGCGGACGTTATTATCAAGATGTGTCCTTTCTTTAGAGGATTTTTAAAGGAAAAGGGTATCGTTATCATATCGGGTATAATTACGGAGAGACTGGACGAGGTCAAGGAAGCACTGGCGGCGGAAAATATAACGGTGGAAAAAATTACCGAGGAAGAGGGCTGGAACGCGATTTTGTGCCGTGTGTAGGGGTAAAGGGCTGAAAAATCGTTCTTTTAGCCTTTTTGCGCCGGTATCTTTGACACAGATACAACTTTATAGAAAAGGCGGACGGCAAAAATGATGATTGCAGTTTTGGCGGATATACACAGCAACTTTGAAGCGTTTCGTACATGTATAAACGAAACGGAAAAAAGAGGAATAGAAGACTACATTTTTTTGGGAGATTATCTGGGAGATTTGGCTTATCCGCAGAAAACACTTAGTTTATTGAAAAAATTGCGGCAGAAATACCGCTGTGTTTTTATCAGAGGAAATAAAGAGGAATACTGGATAAACCACCGAAAAAACAAGGACGAGGTATGGAAGGATAACCGCAGCGGAACAGGTATGCTTTGCTATAATTACGAAAACATATCGGACGGTGATATTGATTTTTTTGAAGATATGCCAATATCAAAGGTGATTAGATATGAGGGGTACCCCGAATTTACGGTGTGCCACGGCTCGCCTTTTAAAGTGAATCAAAGCATGAGACCCGATTATGACTACATTGACAGTCTTACCAAGGAATTAACCACCGAAGTGACCATATGCGGGCATTTTCATATTCAGACCGATTATACGAGAAACGGAAAAAGAGTGATAAATCCCGGTTCGGTAGGTGTGCCGATTCATAGTCCCGGTAAGGCACAGTTCATGATTTTAAACGGTCATAACGGCATTTGGGATACAGAGCTTATGTCCGTTGAGTATAACGTGGAACAGGCAATAAGGGAAATGGAAGAAGAAAGGCTTTACGAAAGAGCACCCTGTTGGTTTGAAGCAGCGAAACGCACGCTTCGAACGGGAAAAAATTCATTCATACCGATGTTGGAAACTGCTTCTGAGCTTTATCTGAAGGCTTCTGGAATCAGAGTATGGCAGGATATTCCCGAAGAGTATTGGAATATGGCATTAGCGGAGTTAGATAAATAAATCAAGTAATATTTGATAAAGTAACCCAATACACCTTTTAAGCATAAAATACCGTGAGGTGATTTTATGCAGGCGTTATGGTTTTTCTTAAGCGTATTTTTCGGTATCATGGGCGGATATTTTGTGTTAAGAACGATATATTTTGCCGTAACGGAAACGGCCTCCAAAAGATACCGCAAAAGGCAGGGCAAACGTTTTTGTAAAAGAATGGAATGATTTTAAGTTTGAAAGAACTTGAAAAAATGGGTTCTTTCAAACACTTCCTCCAGAGGAAAGGTATGATCATAATATGGACGAAATAGGTCAGGAAATGTTAAAGGGCTTTGTGGAGGAAGTCGTGTACAAAAATTCCGACACGGGCTACATAGTTTTTGTATTAAACTGCGACGGTCAGCCTGTTGACGTTGTGGGAGAGCTTGGAGATATTTCGGAGGGGGAGCGGTTAGAGCTGTACGGCGATTACGTCAACAACCCCAAGTACGGCAGGCAGTTCAAGGCGGTAAGCTGTACCCGCACTCCCCCCACCACTCCCGATGAAATACGCAAATATCTTGGCTCGGGGATAATAAAGGGCTTAGGCCCCGCTTTGGCAAAGAAGATCGTGCAGCATTTCGGGGAGGAATCCCTTGACGTTATAGAAAACGACCCTCTTCGGCTGGCGGAGCTTAAAGGCGTTACGGGAGACAAGGCTCTTTTTATCAGCGGCGAGTACAGAAAGCTCAGCGGCGTTAAAAACGTTATCGAATTTTTGCAGAAATACGGGATAGGCCCTGCCGTGGCGGCACTTGTCTGGAAAAAATACGAGGCTTCCTCTATCGCTTTTATAAGGGACAACCCTTACATACTTTGCGACGAGGAGTTGGGAGTGGATTTCGACCAGGCGGACGAGATAGCGCGCGACGAGGGAATAAAAGGCGACGACATCAACCGTATAATTGCGGCGATGCTGTATATTTTAAGGGAAAACGCAAATGCGGGTCACACTTGTCTGCCCTTGAAAAGAGCGGTTGAAGCGGCAATGCGGTTTTTGCAGCTTACCGAAGAAGCGGTTCACCACGGGATAGACGAGGCGTTAAAAAGCGGACAGCTTGAAATACTTTCCATAGGCGAAAAAAGCTACATTTATCTTAACGAATACTACCGCGCCGAAATTTTTATCGCGGAGAAGCTCACCGAAATGCTCAAAACCTCCGTTTCTGCCGTAAAAGACCTTTCCGAGGAAATAGCGGGTGTGGAATTTGCGGAAAACATAGAATACGAGACACTGCAAAAGGCGGCGATAAACGGCTGCTTGGGAAACAAGCTTTTTATACTTACGGGAGGCCCCGGAACGGGTAAAACAACTACCTTAAACGGCGTTATACAGCTTTTCAAAAAGCACAAAAAAAGCATTTCCCTTGCCGCCCCCACAGGCAGAGCCGCTAAGAGAATGAGCGAGCTTACGGGAGAAAACGCAAGGACTATCCACAGGCTTTTGGAGGTGGATTTTACCGTAAAGGACAGGCTTTGCTTTAAAAGAAACGAGAAAAATCCCTTAAGAGCGGACGTTATTATTGTGGACGAGATGTCTATGGTGGACGTTTTGCTGTTTGAAGCACTGCTCAGAGCGTTAAAGCCCTCCGCCTCACTTATTATGGTGGGCGACAGCAATCAGCTCCCCTCTGTCGGCGCGGGAAACGTTTTAAGAGACTTAATAGCGGGCGGGGAAATACCAACGGTGGAATTGACCGAAATATTCCGACAGGCGTCCGAAAGCCTTATAGTCACCAACGCTCACAGAATAGTAAGCGGCGAATATCCTTTACTGGACGACAGGAAAAGCGATTTCTTCTTTATGCCCTGCGGCAGCGAAAAAGATATACCGAGACTTATAATCGAGCTTGCAAAAACAAGGCTTCCCTCAACCTACGGCTATTCGCCCTTAGACGATATACAGATACTTACTCCTACCAGAATAGGCTGCGCGGGCACAAAGGAGCTGAACCGGGATTTACAGCTTGCCTTAAACCCTCCCGCAAAGGGAAAGAGCGAGGTCAAGGTCTTTGACACGGTTTTCCGCACGGGAGACAAGGTAATGCAGATAAAAAACGACTACGATATAGAATGGCAAAAGGACGCGGAGTACGGCAGGGGAGTTTTTAACGGAGATATAGGCTATATTGAGGAGCTTGACCGTCACAGCGGAAACATGACGGTAAACTATGACGGCAAGAGAGCCTTGTACACTCCCGATCTGCTGAAAAAGCTTGATCTGGCTTATGCGGTGACGGTGCATAAAAGTCAGGGCAGCGAGTACAGCGCGGTCATTATGCCCTTAACCTCGGTAAGTAGGAATTTGCAGTACAGAAATCTGCTTTATACGGGGGTCACAAGAGCTAAAAATATTCTGATACTTATAGGCACTAAAAAGCAGGTTTACGAAATGGTGGACAACGACAGGAGAACGCTCAGATATTCCTGTATAAGGGCACTTTTAAGGCTGAACCGCGAGCAGGGAGAGATCAAATAATGCGTACCTATTTGCTTAAAAGGCTTTTGCTTGATCTGTTTTACCCTAATCGCTGCGGTTTTTTCTTCTGCAATATACCCTATGACGAGTATTTCTGCAATACCTGCGTAAAAAGGTTCACTCCGCCGCCGCAAAACGTTAATATAAAGAATATAGACGAGTTTGGCGCGGTGACAACATACGACAGCTTCAGCAAACCCTTTGTCGCCAAATTCAAAAAGGAAAACAACGGTTACGCCGTAAGCGGAGCGGCGTATCTGATATATAAAAATCTTCTCAGAAAAGGCGGCTTAAAGGATTTTGACGTTATAACCTTTATCCCCATGAGAAAAAGGGAGCTTTACAGGCGCGGGTACAATCAGACCAAGCTTATCGCAAAGGAGCTTTCGTGGCTTACGGATAAGCCATGCGCGGCGTTGTTGAAAAAGGTCAGGGATACTAAGCCGCAGAAAGCCTTAAAAGCAAGGGAAAGAGCGGAAAATGTCAAGGACGCTTTTCGGTGCACCGGGGAAAAGACGGTCAAAGGAAAGACCGTTTTGATAATAGATGATATAAGTACCACGGGCAGCACTTTGTCCGAAGCGGCAAGGGTGCTGAAAATGGCGGGAGCCGGAAGCGTTAAAGCGGCGGTTTTCGCGAAAACACGGATTTGCTTTTAAGAAAACCACATTTTTCATAAT